>DASZEI010000290.1:0-7300 GCA_035940975.1 Jatrophihabitans sp.
CGGATCGGGCTGGCCAGCCTCGTCCGGTTCGCCGACATCACCCACACCACTCTGACCGACATGCGGGGCACCACCTCGCCCCGGCTGATGCTCGAGCTGCTGTCGGCCCGGATGCTGCTGCCCGACGCCGCCTCGGATTCGGCGGCGCTGTTGCAACGGCTGGAACGGCTGGAACGCCGGCAGGGGATGGCGGTGCAGGCCAGGGCCGAGGAGCCGGCGGCCCGAACCAAGAAGCCAGTGGCTGAGCAGCCGCCTCCCGCCGCCGAGCAGGCGCCCGCCGCCGAGCCGCCTCCCGCCACCGAGCCGCCTCCCACCACCGAGCAGGCTCCCGCCGCCGAGCAGGTGCCCGCCACCGAGCAGGCTCCCGCCGCCGAGCAGGTGCCCGCCACCGAGCCGCCGGCCACGGTCGTCGAGGCGATCGTGGCCACGGTGGCGCAGCCGGTTGTCGTGGCCGAGGCAGCGACCGATTCCAACGCGCTGCGGCAGCTGTGGCCGGAGGTGATGGCCGCGCTGCGGGACCGGAGCAAGGTCAAGTGGGCCATGATGAACGAGGTGGTGATCGCCTCGGTCGAGGGCGAGGTGGTCAACCTGCTGGCGCCGGCGGGGCTGGCCCGGCGGATCGCCGAGGAGAGCAACCTGTCGGTCCTACGCGAGGTGCTGCAGTCGGTGGTGTTCGGTCACTGGCAGCTCACCATCAGCGCCGCCGCATCGGCGAACGGCGCCGCCGGACCCGACGAGCCGATGACCGAGCCCGACCCGGCGCCGGACCCGGCCCCCCGAGCCGCCCGCCCGGAACCCTCGGGACGGCCCGAACGCTCGGCACCGTCGGAACGCTCGGGCCGGGCGGAATCCCCGACCCGGGCGGCCCGTCCCGAACCCGCTGACCAGCCCCCGGCGCCGGTTGCCGACGACGACGGCGTGGACGAGGAATCGGACGAGGTGCACGGCTCGCCGCGCGCCGGTGGCGATGCCGAGGCTGCCGCCATCGAGCTGTTGCAGACCAGTCTGGGTGCGCGTCCGATCGATGCTTCCTGACCGCGAGCTGCCCGGCGAGCCGATCCGGATCTGCTTTGTCTGCAGTGGCAATATCTGTCGTTCGCCCACCGCTGAGGTGGTGTTGCGGGCGCGGCTGGCCGAGGCCGGCCTGGCTGACCGGGTGGCCGTCGACAGCGCGGGCACCGGCCCCTGGCATGCCGGCAAGGACATGGACCCACGGGCTCGGCAAGCCCTGTCCCGGCACGGCTACCCGGTGCCGCCGCACGTCGCGCGGCAGTTCGCGGCCGAGGACTTCGCCGGTCGGGACCTGGTGATCGGGCTGGATTCGGGCCACCTGGCCCGGCTCGGCCAGCTGGCCCGGCTGGCCGACGATCCCGCGGACGCGGTGGCCTCGCTCAGCCTGCTGCGCAGCTACGATCCGGCCGCGGTGGCCGCCGGCGAGCTGGACGTCGGAGATCCGTACTACGACGGTGAGGCGGAGTTCGAGACCGCGCTGGCCCAGATCGAAGCGGCCTGCGCCGGCCTGGCCCGAGCGCTGCACCAGCAAGTCGGCGAGGGCGTCTCTGGCTGTGACAACAGCTGAGAAGTCCCGTCACTACTAGGGCCCATGTTCATCAGCACGGCGCGACTGCTGCGAGGTGCTCTGACTGCCCAGAGCCCCATCACTGGGATTTCAGTACGTCGATTTCGCAGCCTGGTGCGGCTGGATCGAAGCCGTGCTCGGTCAGCCAGCGAATCACCCCCAGGCTTCGCACCGACCACCACCCGCGAATCACATCGAGGTCAGCGTCCCCGCCGTAGCCGGCGATAACGTCGTCCAGGTGCTCCGGGTGCCCGAGGGTGAGGATGGCGAGGTCGTACCGGGCATCGCCCTGGCCGGCCTCGGACCAGTCGATGACGCCGGTGACTTCGTCGCCGTCCGTGAACACGTGGTCGACCTGCAGATCGCCGTGGATGAAGACGGGTGTCCACGGCTGAAGTGCAGCTTCGGCGATGTCGCGGTTGCGAGCGACCAGCTCAGCAGGCAAGACACCGTTGGCTACGAGCCACTCGCACTCGGCGTCGAGTCCCGCCGTCAACTTGCCGAGGTTCCGGCTCGACCACGGCGGCGGAGGCGAGTCGTGCAGGCTCCGTATCGCAGCGCCGGTCGCGCCCCACGCCGTCGACGGCGCCCGTGACGGCTGTCCGAGTCGGCCGAGCGCTGTTCCCGGCACGGCGGCAATTGCGAGCACGGGCGGCTTTCGCCACAGCACCCGGGGCGTCGGGATGGGCGCCATGGCTATCGCCTCAACCTCTATGTCAATACGCGTCGCGTCGGAGTCAACCTTCAGGAAGACGTCGCCGACGCGGAGGGTCGCGCGTTCGCGGTGAGCGACGACGATCTCGACCTGTGCCACGTCGGCTATCTTCGTCCGGTATCCGTCGAGGGCATAACTCTTTAGACCTGCAGCCATCGTCGCTGACAGTCGGGCTGCAAGCACGCGGTCGCAGGGCGCCGTGGCGCGACACCGCTGGTGCCGAGCCGAACTTTCCAGACACGCCCTAAGTGTGGCTACGCGATGGGGCAGGCTTGCCGATCGCCTCGATCGGCGGGAACTCCCGCGGCTTCTCGTCCCCGGTCCACCAGTACTCCAAGCCGGACAAACGCCCCGCGTCGACGAACAGGATCAGACCGCCGGGATCGCCACCGTCTTCGACGGGTGCCTCCACCGGAGCACGATGCGTCACCTCTGCCAGAGGCAGCGTCGGATCCACGATGAGATCGATGATGAGCCCTTCTCCGTGCGCCTGGACGGTGGCCGCTTGCACGCGCAGTTCTGCTGCTCCGGTGAACTCCGCACTCAGCACGGTGTCAAGGGCGTCCCGCTCACGGGGTGAAAGTCTTCTGGGCACGGCTCATCATGCCCGCTCGCCGAGCGCTCGCACTCGGATCGACGTGGACCGAGCCTGCACTCAGCAGCGATCAACCACGGCACAGCACTGGCCAACGCCTTGGCTGGAAGAACTGACGGTGCCGAGCGTTAGGCTTGCGGCCACATCGGCGAGAGCCGGTATCACCCGCCCGAGTACGGCAGAGAAGAGATCGACGTGCGACCAGGTGGCCAGCCCAACATGCAGCAGCTGATGAAGCAGGCGCAGAAGATGCAGCAGCAGCTAGCCGACGCTCAGGCCGAGCTAGCCGACACCGAGGTGGACGGCTCAGCCGGCGGCGGCCTGGTCGCTGCCAAGGTGACCGGCAGCGGCGAGCTGCTGGCGATCACCATCGACCCGCGCGCGATCGACCCCGACGACGTCGAGACCCTGCAGGACCTGGTGGTCGCGGCCGTGCGCGATGCCACCCGGCGGGCCGGCGAGCTGGCCGCCGACAAGCTGGGGCCGCTGACCGGTGGCATGGGTGATCTCGGCGGGTTGGGCATTCCCGGCCTGTGATGTACGAGGGTGCGGTCCAGGATCTGATCGACGAGCTCGGCCGGTTGCCCGGCATCGGACCCAAGAGCGCGCAGCGGATCGCCTTTCATCTGCTGGCCGCCGAGTCCGTCGACGTCGACCGGCTGGCCGCGATCCTGCGCCGGGTCAAGGCCGAGGTGAAGTTCTGCCGGACCTGCGGAAACGTCACCGACTCCGACGAGTGCCGGATCTGCCGTGACCCGCGCCGGGACCCCACCGTGATCTGCGTGGTGGAGGAGCCCAAGGACGTCATCGCGGTCGAGCGCACCAGGGAATTCCGTGGCCGCTACCACGTGCTGGGCGGCGCGATCAGCCCGATCGACGGCATCGGCCCGGACGACCTGCGGGTGCGTGAGCTGCTGCAGCGGCTGTCCGACGGCACGGTCACCGAGCTGATCCTGGCCACCGACCCGAACCTGGAGGGCGAGGCGACCGCCACCTACCTGGCCCGGCTGATCAAGCCGATGGGGGTCACCGTCAGCAGGCTGGCCAGCGGCCTTCCGGTCGGCGGCGACCTGGAATATGCCGACGAGGTCACTCTCGGTCGGGCCTTCTCCGGCCGGCGAGCCGTCGAGTAAGCGATGAGTCCCGAGCGCGGGGGCGTCGGCGAGCCACCACGATGGCCGGGGCCAGGCTCGCACCCGACCGCGCCGCTGCCGGCCTGGCCGGTCCACCAGCTGCATCAGCTGCCGTTGCCGGCGCACGCCCCGCCGCCGCCGGCCGCGGCGGGCCGCCGGCGCCGGGGCGGATCCGCCATGGTGCTGGCCGCGCTGCTGTCTGCCGTGCTGGCGGTGGCGCTGGGGTTGTTCGCCGCCGACCGGTACGCCACCCGATCCGGTCCGGAATCGGTCGCCCGCGGCTTCTTCCAGGCGCTGGCCGACGGCGACGCACCAGCCGCCCTGGCCTTCGCCGCCGACCCGCCGCGCGGTCCGTGGCTGACCGGCGTGGTGCTGCGACAGCAACTGCTGGTGGCCCCGCTCACCGACATCTCGATACTGCGCACCACCCGGCTCGGCGCCACCACCGCCGTGCGGATCGATTACCGGTTGCACTACGCCTCCGGAACCCGATCGGTGTCCGACACGGTGCAGCTGGTGCGGCGGGGCTCGTCCTGGCGGCTGAGCCGGGTGGCCGGCACGGTGCGCGTCACCGCCGGCTCGCCGGGTGCCGACCGGCTCAGGCTGGCCGGCCGGAGGCTGCCGGCAGCGCCGGTGACGCTGTTTCCGGGTGCCCTTCCACTGGCCGCCGACCCACCGGCGTTGCAGGTCCTCGTCACCGGCGACACCAGCGCCGGTGATCAGGGCGCCGGCGATCAACCGGTGGTCCGGCTGACCGGCACCCCGCTGGTCGCCAGGGCCCGGGTGTCGATCTCGCCGGCGCTGCGCTCGCAGGTCGAGCAGGCCGTCGACCGGCTGCTGGCCGGCTGCCTGGCGGCGCGCTCGAACGATCCGCTGTGCCCGGTGCCCGGCTCGGGCCGCCCGATCCCGGGCACGTTGCACGGCAGCGCGCCGTCGATCGGCACCGCCAGTCCCGCGATCACCCTTGAGCGGGGCAGTTCCGGCCTGGTCAGGGTCCGCGCGCGGCTGCAGGTGCAGGGCAGCTGGAAGGCCTGGGACTTCGAGAACCAGGTGGTGCCCCGGCGCGGGACAGCCACCGTCGACGTCACCGCCCGGCTGGCCCTGAGCCGGCCCACCGAAGCATTCTGGAGCCCGTCCTGATGCGCCGGCTGCGGACAGTCCTGGCGGCACTGCTGGCGGCCGTGCTCGGGGTGCTCGCCGTGCCGCCGTCCCCGGCTCGGGCCGCTCCCGGACCGTCGAGCGCGCCGCAATGGTGGTTCGACGCCTGGAACGTCCGGTCGCTCTGGGCCGGCGGCGCCGACGGCCGGGGGATCACCGTCGCGGTGATCGACTCCGGCGTGCAGGCCGACGTTCCCGAGTTGCGTGGCAAGGTGCTGGCCGGCGCCGACTTCACCGGCAACGGCAGCGACGGCCGTACCGACTACGACAGCGACGAGTTCTCGCACGGCACCGCGATGGCCTCGCTGATCGCCGCCGACAGCGGCTACGCGGGCATCGAGGGGCTGGCGCCGGCCGCCAAGATCCTGCCCATCGCCGTGCCACTGGTCAGCGTGATCCACCACGGTGAGCCGCCCAGGAACGCCACCGCCAAGGCGATCAACTACGCCGCCGACCACGGTGCCCGGATCATCAGCATGAGCCTGGGAGGCCCGCGATCCGAGGACGAGGACCGGGTGCCGTGCCCGCGCGACCTGCAGGACGCGGTGCTGCACGCGCTCGGCAAGGGCGCGCTGGTGGTGGCCGCCTCGGGCAACTCGGCCCAATCCGGCAGCCCGGTGGAGGAACCCGGAGTCTGCCTCGGCGTGGTGTCGGTCGGAGCGGTGGACGCCCGGTCGCAGGTCACCGGGTTCTCCTCGCGGCACCGCTACCTGAGCGTGACGGCGCCGGGGAGCAACATCGCCACGCTGAACCGCGAGCCGAACACGGCGTTCATCGGGAGCGGCACCTCGCATGCCACCGCACTCACCTCGGCGGCGCTGGCCCTGGTCTGGTCGAAGTACCCGCGCGAGAGCGGCCGCCAGATCCTCAGCCGGCTGCTGTCCACCGCCACCGACCGCGGGCCGAAGGGACGCGACCCGGAGTACGGGGTGGGCGTGATCGACCCGGCGGCTGCGATCGCCGCCGGCTCCGCGGCCGCCTCGAACCCGGTGCTGGATGCAGTCGCGCCGTTGCTGGCGCTGTCTCGGGCCCGGGCGACGGCGGCCAAGCCACCGGCGGCAACCCCGCAACCGGACGCGCCGCTCGGCGAGTACCGGGTCGCCGGCATCCGGCCGGCGGGGTTGGACGCCGACGTCTACCTGCCGGCGGCCGGCTCCGCGGCGTTCGGGGTGCTGGCGCTCGTGCTGCTGGCGATCGCAGTTCGCCGGCGCCGCCGGTCGGCGCGGGCGGGCAGGGCGGCGAGGCCGGGCTGGTCCGGGTGAGGCGGTACCTGGTCATGGGCCTGCCGCCCGGAGTTCACCAGCCAGATACGGGGCAAGCTAGTCCGGGTTGGTGGCCAGTGCGATCGCCGCCAGCACCGCGGGCACCTTATCAACGTAATCACGCAAGCACCCTCACACGCGGGGGCAACCTTCTCTATAAGAGTCCACCGATAGACCCGAGGATAGCTGTGCAAAGAGGGCTGTTCGCTTTCAGCACATCACCATTAACTAGGTATCAATGTGAGTCAAGTGAGCTAGGGTTGGCTATGCCTACTCCCACTGGCAACGGACTTCGCGGGACCGCTTAGGCAAAAATTTGTGACACTGAAAATTGCCAATCGCGTGGGAAGGCCTGTGGATGTGTTTCCAACATCATAGGCATTGAGGTACCTGCGGCCGCCAAGGATCGACGGCTGCGCGTACTTGAGACATCATATGGATTCGGATGGGCATCAATGTTCCCAGATTTCGCTGGCATGGGCCAGGCGTACGCTCAAGGTAAGAAATGCCGAAACGTTCATAATAGGTGCGTCGGCACGATTAGCGATTAAACCATACGAGCCGTGTCTCATAGCGGGTAGGCTGGTAGACACCAGTAGCCATTTCATGTCTGCTCTTGACTCGGGAACTATCCTTGAGCGTAGTGGACACATGGAGTCGACCTTGAAGGCACAACTCAGGTACGTACTTGCGGGAGTGGCGACAGTCAGCGACATTCCAGCATCGTCGTTTGCGCACTTTCGAAGCACTCTCACAGATTTTCGAGCGTGGGATCTTTTTTACGCATCCACCGGCAGTACCGCACGGCTAAACGTCGGCGTTGATATAGCACATGAAATGGTTGTAGCTTGCGTATCC
>DASZEI010000291.1:0-6245 GCA_035940975.1 Jatrophihabitans sp.
GGGAGCGGCCCGGCGAGGGTGCGGCCGGGCCATGAAGCTCACCCTCGATCTGCACGACATCTACAACCGTGGCGGCGAGATCGACAAGGCGCTGCACGACATCATCGCCGAGGCGGTCCGGATCAGGGCACCGTTGGTCGAGATCATCCCCGGCAAGGGATCCGGGGCGTTGAAGAAGCACGTCCTGCGATTCCTGGCCCGCAAGGACATCAAGGCGCAGTACCACCGGCTCGAGAAGGACTCCGACAATTTCGGACGGGTATTCGTTCACTTTCGCTGGAAGTAGCCGCCGCGTCGTAGTAGTCACCGGTAACCGGCTTCAGCCGGCCGCTAGCCGAAAGTCATCCGCACCCCCGAGTGCCTCCCCGCGCGGCGGCGTCGATGCCCTATCAATGACCGGTGGCCATCGAGCGCAAGCATCAGACCCACCCCGGCGAGCCCCGGTTGCCGGCCGCCCTCGCCGTCCTGGTCGCCATCGCGCTCTACGGCCTGTTGCCCACCAAGCTGCTGATCGAGCCCAGGTTCGTCGTCCCGGGTTTGGAGTTGCTGCTGTTCGTCCCGCTGGTGGCCGCCAACCCGCGCCGGATGACCCGCGGCAACAGCAAGCTGCGCCGGCTGGCGATCACCCTGGTACTGCTGATCGCGGCCAGCAACGCGGTCGCGCTGGTGCTGCTGATCCGCCAGCTGGTGGGCGGCCACGGCCAGGACGAGCCGGCCACCCTGCTGCTGGCGGCCGGCCAGGTGTGGCTGACCAACGTCCTGGTCTTCGCGCTGGCCTACTGGGAACTCGACCGGGGCGGCCCGGTCAGCCGGACCCAGGTCGCCCGGCCCCGGCTGCCGATCGCCGACTTCCGGTTTCCGCAGGACGAGGACCACGACGCCATTCCCGAGGTCGCCAAGCGGTCCTCGGAGAAGTCCGGCTGGGCGCCGGGCTTCATCGACTACTTCTACGTCTCGGTCACCAACTCCTCGGCGTTCAGCCCCACCGACACCATGCCGCTGTCGCCGCGCGCCAAGATGCTGATGGCGGTGGAGTCGGTCTCGGCGCTGGTGCTGTCGGTGCTGGTGATTTCTTACGGGGTCGGACAGCTGAAGTAGGCCCGATTCTGGCACTTGTCCACAGCACTGGCCGAGGGGGCTGGCGCCGACCGGTCCGTCGGTTAGGGTGGCCAGGCACCTCGGCGATGGCAGGTGTGGCGTAACCGGTCCGTTCAGCCCCGTCTGCCGGTCGTCCCGAACGTACCTCGAAGACGGGGGCGGGGAACCCACACGCGACGCCTGTGCGTCTTGGGGTAAAGCCGGGCCACACCCGGCCGGACACCGATCGTCCGAATCCGACAGCTAACCCCGCAGACGGTGGATCGGGAGGATCCATGTCCGCAACCAGAAAGTATGTCGGCTGCCACCGGGCGAAGCCGGCCTCGAACGGCCAGTTGAGGCGGGCAGGAGCTCTCGCTGCCGGCGCCGCGGCTGCCGTGTCCATGACCGCCGCCCTCGGCAGCGGCACCGCGCACGCCGCGCCGGCCCACAACTGGGACGGGGTGGCCCGGTGCGAGTCCAGCGGCAACTGGTCGATCAACACCGGCAACGGCTACTACGGCGGCCTGCAGTTCAGCTACACCACCTGGCTGGCCTACGGCGGCGGCGCGTACGCGCGGCGGGCCGACCTGGCCACCAAGGCACAGCAGATCGTCATCGCCGAGCGCACCCTGCGCGGTCAGGGGATCGGCGCCTGGCCGGTGTGCGGCAGGTACCTGACCGCCGCCGCTCCGGTCAGCGTCCGGGTGGTGCCCGCCAAACCGGTCGCCAAGCCCGTTGCGAGGCCGGCCGCCAAGCCGGCGCCCGCCCCGGTGCGCTCGACCCGCGTCTACACGGTGCGCTCGGGCGACACGCTGTACAAGATCGCGATGGCCTACCACATCCCGGGCGGCTGGCCGACGATCGTCCGGATGAACCGGAGCATCCACAACCCGAACCTGATCTACGTGGGCCAGCGACTGGCCATCTGAGCGAGGCTGGACGACAGGTAGCCCGCCCGGGGTCACCGCGGGTGCCTGACCTGCCTAGTTGGGACCTGCCTTAGTCCAAACCTGCCCAGTCCGGACCTGCCCAGTCCGGACCTGCTAGTCCGGACCTGCCTTAGTCCGGACCTGCCTAGTCCGGCGCCGCCAACCCGGCCAGCGCGGCCGGCAGTGGGTGGCGGTGCAGGATCCGCAACCGCTGGGTGGACCGGGTCATGGCCACGTAGAGGTCGCTGGCACCCCGGGGAGAACCGGCCAGGATCTCTGCCGGTTCGACCAGCACCACCACGTCGAACTCCAAACCCTTGGACTGGGCCGGAGCCAGCACCACCAGCCGCTCACCGGCGCCAGGCAGCCCGCCGAGCGCCTCGGCGAGTTCGGGCTGGGCCTGGCCGGCGGCGATCACGGCCAGCCGGCCATCGCCCAGTGCGGCCAGCTCGGCCGCGACGGCCCGGCTGACCGCATCGGCCAGCCCACCGCTGACCCGTTCGGCGGTCGGCGGCCAGTCGCCCTGGCGGGCCGAGGTCATCGCGGACGCGGTGATGCCGGACTCGGCCAGCATCGCGGTGGCCACCTGCATGATCCGGCCCGGGGTGCGGTAGTTGACGCTCAGCTCCGCCAGCCGCCAGCGGCCTTCGACGTAGGGCTCCAGCATCTGGCCCCAGGACCGGGCACCGGCCGGCGAGCCGGTCTGCGCGGTGTCGCCCACCACCGTCATCGACCGGGACGGGCAGCGCCGCATCAGCAGCCGCCACTGCATCGCCGACAGTTCCTGGGCCTCGTCGACCACCACATGGCCGAAGGCCCAGCTCCGGTCACTGGCCGCCTCGTCGACCAGCACCCGCCGCGACGCCGTGGCCTCGTACCGCTCGGCCAGCGCGTCGGCGGTCGTCATCCGGGGCGCGTCGGGCTCCAGGTCGGCGATCATGTCCAGCACCCGGCCGGCGTACTCGACCTGCTGCGCCCGCTCGGCAGCGGCCGCCTCGTCCGACCGGGCCTCATCGACGCCCAGCAGCTCGGCCGCCTCGTCCAGCAACGCGACGTCGGCCGGCGTCCACGGCGCCGAACGAGGCCGGTGCAGCGCCCGGCGCTCGGCTGCCGACAGCAGCGGGGCGAGCGCCTCGGGGTCGGCGTACAGATCACGCAGCAGCCGTTCGGGGGTCAGCGGCATCCAGCACAGGTTGATCTCGCGCCGGACGTCGGCGCTGGTGCGCAGGGCGTTGATCAGCTCCGGCCTGGTGTCGGCGTCCAGGTCGATCCGCAGCGCCTTGGCCAGCCGCCCCGCCAGCCGCTCCAGCAGGTCGCCGGCGAACCGGGCCCGGGCCACGTTGTGCGGCTTACGCGACTGCTGCGCCCGGCTGCGGGCCTGTTCGACATCGCGCGGGAACAGGGTGATCGTGCTGCCCTCGACCTCCAGCCGGACCGGCCCGGCCGGGATCCGTTGCCGGGCCCGCACCGCCGCGGCCAGCAGCCGGGCCATCCGCAGGTCGCCCTTGATCAGCGCCGTCTCGGGGCTGTCGGCGCCCTGGGCGTCCACGCCGGGAAACAGTTGGCCGGCGGTGGCTAGCACCACGCCGGTCTCGCCCAGGCTGGGCAGCACCTGCTCGATGTAGCGCAGGAACCGGGTGTTGGGCCCGACCACCAGCACCCCGCTGCGTGACAGCCGGTCGCGGTGGGCGTAGAGCAGGTAGGCCGCCCGGTGCAGCGCCACCACGGTCTTGCCGGTGCCCGGACCACCCTGCACCACCAACACGCCGCCCAGCGGTGCCCGGATGATCTCGTCCTGCTCGGCCTGGATGGTCGCCACGATGTCGCGCATCCGGCCGGTCCGGTGGGCGTTCAGCGCCAGCATCAGCGCGTCGTCGGCCGAGACCGGCGCGATGCTGGCGTGCGAGGCGGTGAACCGGTCCAGGTCGAGCACCTCGTCGGAGATGCCGGTTACCCTGCGCCCGGAGGTGTTCAGGTGCCGCCGGCTGACCACGCCGTCCGGCGCCGCGGGGGTGGCCCGGTAGAACGGCTGCGCGGCCGGCGCCCGCCAATCCAGCAGCAGCCGGACGCCGTCGGCGTCGGCGAGCCCGATCCGGCCCACGTAGCGATCGCTGCCGTCGGCCATCGTCAGCCGGCCGATGCACAGCCGCTGCTCGACCGCGGCCAGCCGCTGCTGGTTTTGGGCGTTGAGCGCCAGGAAGGCCTCGCGTTCCACCCGGGCGGCCGGGGTTCCGGCGGTACCGGAGCTGCGCAGCTGGGCCAGGGTGCGGGCGGTCTCGACCCGCAGCTCGTCCAGGCGGGCATAGCGGATGTCGAGGTCGGCCTGTTCCACGCGCAGCAGGTCAGCCATCGCCGCCTCGGTCACTCAGGCTCTCCCTGTGCTCGCTGGGTACCCGCGGTACTGAGCCGTCGGACAGTGTGCGCCGCGGAAAATGTACTGGGACTTCCCCGGCCGCCCGTCGATCTTGCCCTACCGGCCGGCAGGCCGCGGAAGCGGGCCGCGCTAGCCGCTGGATACCCGCTGCCGCACCGGCTTGTCGGTGTCGACCTTGCCCAGCTGGATCACCGAAGCGCCCAGCAGCGCCATCAGCACGACCAGGCCGAGCCCCGACCACGGCCCGCGATGGATGTGTTCGTCATAGACGAGCACCCCGACCACGATGCTCAGCAGCGGGTCGACGGTGGCGATCGCCGGCAGGCTTGCCGTCAGCGGGCCGGCCTGGAAGGCCAGCTGGCTCAGGAACAGCCCGATCGCGCCGACCACCACGACGGTGTAGAGCTGCCAGCTGGTCAGGGCCACCAGCGGCCCGTGTACCGCCCGGTCGGTCAACCCCTTCAGCAGGGCGGCGGTGGCCGCATAAACTACCCCGACCGCCACCCCGATCAGCGCGGCGGCGTCGGCGGCGGGCCGGCGGCGGTGCGCCAGCACCAGGCAGACCATCGCCAGCACCACCCCGGCCCCGGCGGCCACCACGGCAGGCAGCCGGTCCGGGCCGTCACCACCGGCGCCGGGATCGGTGCCGGCCAGGGACAGGAAGCCGATCAGGCAGCCGGTCAGCACCAGCGCCCAGCGGACCTCGGCGCCGGTCACCGGACGGCCCTGCCGGCGGCGCAGCAGCAGCGAGAACAGCAGTCCACTGATCAGCAGCGGCTGCACCACGGCCAGCGCGCCCAGGTGCAGGGCGAGGATCTGCAGGCTCAGGCCGATCGCGTCGGTGACGATGCCGGCCAGCCACAACCGGTGGCTGAGGGTCGCGGTGACGAACCGGGCCACCGCGCCGATCCGCAGCCGGCTGACGTGGGGCACCTGGGCCGCGCTGGAGTGCTTGAGGTTGGTCGAGATGGCAAAGGCGAACGCCGATCCCAGGCTCAGGACGACGACGAGCCAGTGCACGGACATCCTTGCTCCGTTCCGCCTCCGCCCAGCGGCTCAGGACGACCCCGTTCCGGTCGGCCAGCGAAGGGTAACCCGAGCACCGCGGGTTCCTTCGAGGTTGACCGCCGTGGCGGTGCCCGAGTGTGCCCGCATCACGCCGCGCACGATCGCCAGGCCCAGGCCGGTGCTGGCCTGCTCGCTGCCGTCCTGCGCGGCGTGGGTGCGGGCCGGGTCGTGCCGGCGGAACCGTTCGAAGGCCACCGGCAGGAAGTCGGCCGCGAAGCCCGGCCCCTGGTCGGTGACCACCAGCTGGGCAAGATCCGGAGTGCCGGCGACCACGCCGGCCTCGATCAGGATCCGGCCGCCGGGCGGTGAGAACCGCAGCGCGTTCTGGACGACGTTGTCCAGTGCCCGCCGGATCCGGTCCGGGTCACCGCTGACCGGCACCGGTCCGGCCGGCGCGTCGACGGTGATGGTGACCGGCTGGGGCGCCGGACCGGCCAGCGCGGCCTGCCGGGCCTGCTCGACGAGCTCGACCAGGTCGAACCGGACGAACCTGGCGCCCTCGTGCTCGTCGCGGTCCAGCACCAGCAGGTCCTCGGCCAGCCGGATCAGCCGTTCGGTCTGCTCGGCGGCGACCTCGACGGCGGCGGTCAGCTGCTCGGGGCTGCGGCCGGGCCGGCGGGCCAGTTCCAGCTCGCCGCGCAGCACGGTCAGCGGCGTGCGCAGCTCGTGGCCGGCGTCGGCGACGAAGGCGAACTCCCGCTCGTAGGCCTCGTGCAGCCGGCCGAGCATCCCGTTGAGGGTCTCGCCCAGCCGGGAGATCTCGTCCCGGCCGCCGGGCACCGTCAGGCCCGCCC
>DASZEI010000292.1:0-4124 GCA_035940975.1 Jatrophihabitans sp.
CGATACGAACGCCACCGGGCAGAGCGGCGTGAGAACCGTCTGCCAGACAGCAGCGGGATGGCACTTCAGCGCCACCAGCAGCCGTTCGGCCAGCCCCAGTCCGAGCGGCAGCAGCCACCGCCGGCGGCTGATCGCCGCGAGCGCTGGCAGGGTGTACGCCGCCAGGTGCCAGCCGGTGGCCGCCGTCAGCCGCAGCTTGGATCCGCCGGTCACATCGAGCAATCCCCTGCCCAGCCCGGTGACGGCCTCGCGGTAGCCGGCGTACATCCGGGTCTGCGCCAGGTTTCCGCCCAGCGCGAGCCCGAGCCGCAACCCCGCGCGCCGAATCCGGCGGGCGATCGCCACGTCCTCCACGATCTCCGAACGCACCGCGGCGAAGCCGGCGAGCTCCGCCAGCGCCCGGCGGTTGAGCGCCAGCAACGATCCGTTGGCAGTGGCGGCCGCGGGCACGTCCACCGACAGCAGGCCGAAGGGAAGGAAGCACAGCAGCACGTCGTCGATCAGCGGCGTCAGCAGCGCTTCGCCCAGGCTGCCGGTGAGCTGGCGGGGAAAGACCGAGAAGACGTCGGCCTGCTGCTCGGCCATCGCCCGGAGCACCGCCTCCACCGCGCCGGCGGCCGGCAGCACGTCCGCGTCGCAGAAGATCAACAGCTCGCCGGCCGCCTGGCTCGCCAGCTGCTCGCAGGCCCAGTTCTTGCCGACCCAGCCAGGGGGCGGCGGCGTTCCGCTGACCAGCCGGGCGGTCGGCACCCCGGCCAGCAGCGTTTTGGCCAGCGCTGCCGAGCCGTCACTCGACTCGTCGTCCAGGACGATCAGTTCGGTCACGCCGGACTGGTCGAGAAGGGCCGGCAGGAACCGTGCCAGGGTGGCGGCCTCGTCGCGCATCGGGACCAGCAGCGACACCGTGGGCCGGGAGTCAGCCCCCGGCAGCCGCGATCCGGGCCGGCCGGTGCCCAGTACCGGGAACCACACCAGGTTCACCACCAGCGAGGCCAGCTTGATCAGCAGGAAGCCGACAACGGCTCGCAACATCGATCTCTCACCGCCGGCCGAGCTTGGCCGACCAGCGATCGATGCGCTCGTCCCAGCTGGGCCGGCCGGCGACCACCCGGTGGAACCCCGGCACCGGCTCGCGAGGATCGGTCGCGGCAAGTGCGGCGTCCAGCCCGGCCAGCCGCTCGGCCAGCTCGGCGGCCAGCCGGTCCGGCGGGCAGGGTGCCCCGATTTCGATCAGGGCTTCGGGATACTGGTGGCCGCGTGCTGCCACCCGCACCCCGACCGGCAGCAGCGGGGCCGGAGCACGCCGGGCCAGCCAGGCCGCGCCGGGCGCGAGCTCGCCGAGCCGGCCGACCGGCCGAAGTTCGGCTTCGGGAAAGATCACCAGCACCCGGCCGGCACGCAGGCTCCGCAGCGCCTGCCGGGGCTGACCGGTCGAGATCACGCCGAGAGTGGCGAGAAAGTGGTAGTCGGACAGATTGTCACCATCCATTAGCAACGCCGCACTTCGATGCTGACGGCGCAGAACCGCCGCTGCTAGGAAGCCGTCCCACCAGCTGTGGTGATTGGCTGCCCAGACACAGCCTCCCGGTGGCAGCTGGCCGCGCAGCCAGACTCCGCGCAGGCCCCGCCGCACCAGCTGCTCCAAACCCATTCCCAGCGCTCTGGCCGGTAGCGGCGCCGGCTGCGCTCCCGCTTCGCGGTCAGCCAGCCGAGCCCGTGACGAGCTGCTCGCTGCGGACATGGCGGCTCCAGGCGGGTCGAATCCGGAGGTTTCTCACCAGCTTTCGGTCAACTGGAGGCCTCGGGTAACGGCGCGGCTGCTCTTGAACCTAGAGTGACTCTAACATTGGCTCAGTGCGGCGAGGACGACCAGTTCCCGGGGCTGCGCGGCCGAGCCGAGAGGAGCCCTGGTGCTCGGAAGATCCCGGGTGGTGCCCGGACGCACCGATGACGTGGTGATCGTCGGCGCCGGACTGGGTGGCCTGTCGGCCGCGCTGCGGCTGGCCGGTGCCGGGCGCCGGGTGACCGTCCTCGAGCAGTCGGAAGAACCCGGCGGCCGGGCCGGCGTGTTACGGCAGGGCGGCTACCAGTTCGACACCGGCCCCACCGTGCTGACGATGCCCGAACTGATCGAAGACGCCCTTGCCTGTGTGGGTGAGAAGCTGGCGGATCGGATCGAGTTGCTGCCGCTGAGCCCGGCCTACCGGGCCAACTTCGCCGACGGCTCCAGGATCGACGTGCATACCGACCCGGAGCGGATGGCAGCCGAGATCGCCGAGGTTGCCTCGGCCCGGGACGTGGCCGGCTACCGCGAGCTGGTCGATTTTCTGCGGACGCTCTACCGGCTGGAGCAGGACAGCTTCATCGACCGCAATCTGGATTCGCCGTTACAGCTGCTGGGAAGTGCCGGGATCAGGCTGCTGGCTCTGGGCGGCCTGCGGCGGCTGGCGCCCAAGATCGGGCAGTACCTCCAGGACGACCGGTTGCGGCGGATCTTCTCCTTCCAGGCGATGTATGCCGGCCTCGCTCCGCAGGACGCGCTGGCCATCTACGCGGTGATCTCCTACATGGACACCGTCGCCGGAGTCTACTTTCCGCGGGGCGGCATGCATGCCGTGCCGCGCGCGCTGGCCGACGCGGCTGCCGATCACGGCGTCACCTTTCGCTACCGGACGCAGGTCGAGCGCATCGAGGTATCGGGCAACCGGGCCCGGGCGGTGCACACCCACGACGGTGAGCGGGTGGCAGCCGACGCCGTGGTCGTCAACGCCGACCTGCCGACCGCCTACGAGCGGTTGCTGCCCGCCGAGTTCCGCCCGCGCCGGTTGTCGCGACTGCGGTACTCCCCCTCGTGCGTGCTGGTACACGCCGGCTCGGCCACCCGGTACCCCGAACTGGCCCATCACTCCATCTTCTTCGGCCAGGCCTGGCGCACCACGTTCGCCGAGATCATCGACGAGGGCCGGCTGATGAGTGACCCGTCCTTCCTGGTCAGCAATCCCAGCCGAACCGATTCCTCGCTGGCGCCGCCGGATCGAGCGACCTACTACGTGCTGTTCCCCTGCCCCAACACCCGGGCGGCCATCGACTGGTCGGTAATCGGACCGCGCTACCGCGAGGAGATCATGGCGACCCTGGACCGGCGCGGGCTGCCCGGCTTCGAACACGGCGTCGAGGTCGAGGCCGTGGTGACCCCGCAGGACTGGCAGGACCAGGGGCTGGCCGCCGGGGCTCCGTTCGCGGCCGCGCACACCTTCGGCCAATCCGGGCCGTTCCGGTTTCCCACCCTGGACCGCCGGATCGAGAACCTGGTGTTCTGCGGCTCCAATTCCCAGCCAGGGGTGGGAGTTCCGATGGTCCTGCTGTCCGGCCGGCTGGCGGCGGCCCGGATCACCGGCGGATAGCGGCCGATGGCCAGGTCTGACCGTGCCCGGCTCGAGAGGTGGATGTGAGCGAAACAGGACTGCGTGAGCAGCACAAACGGCGAACCCGCGAGGCCATCGGCATGGCCGCGATGTCGCTGTTCTTCGAGCACGGCTATGACTCGGTCACGGTCGCTGACGTGGCCCGGCAGGCCGGCGTCTCGGTGGCCACGGTGTTCAACTACTTCGACACCAAGGAGGATCTGTTCTTCGACGAGGTGGGCCCGCTGCAAGCCGCGCTGGTCGATGCGGTGCGCCGCTGCCCACCCGGCACATCGGTGCTGCGGGCCCTGCAGGACCAGGTGATCTACCAGCTGACGGCCGGGCGCACCGAGGCCGATGCCGAGGAAGTGGTGCGCTTTCACGCCGCCATCGTCGAGAGTCCGGACCTGCAGCGCCGTGAACAGCACATCCAGCTGCAACGCCGGCAGGTTCTCACCGTCGCCCTTGCCGAAGCCCTGACCGCCGAAGCCCTGAATGTCACTGCGCCATCCCTGACCGCCGAGCTGGCAGCCGCCCAGTACCTGGCAGCCGAGGCGGTGATCGGCGCCGAACTGCGCTCGCGACTGCTCGGTGGGCAGCCGCTCCCCGACGCGCTGGCCGACCTGCAGCCGTTGACCGCCGAGGTCTTCGACACGCTGCGGACCGGACTCGGCCCGCTCCTCAAGGCCGGCATGCCTCGATGATCACCCACCGCTTCAA
>DASZEI010000293.1:0-3181 GCA_035940975.1 Jatrophihabitans sp.
TGGCGACCCTGATGCTCTACCTCGTCGCCACCGTGGCGACCGCGTTCACGTCGAGCGCCGCGCTGTTCTTCATCTGCCGCTTCTTCACGGGCGCGGGCATCGGCGGCGAGTACGCCGCGATCAACTCCGCGATCGACGAGCTGATCCCGGCCGACTACCGCGGCCGGGTCGACCTGGCGATCAACGGAACCTACTGGCTCGGCGCGATGATCGGTGCTGCGGCCAACATCGCCTTCCTGAACCCGGATCTCTTCGACATCAATCTCGGGTGGCGGCTCGGCCTGCTCATCGGCCCGCTGATCGGCGTCGCGATCTGGGGGTTGCGCAGGCACATCCCGGAAAGCCCCAGATGGCTGCTCACCCACGGGCGGTCAGAGGAGGCCGACCAGATCGTCGACGGCATCGAGCGTGACATCGAGGCCGAGGGCAAGACACTGTCGCCCGTCGACCGGGGCGCCGCGCTGCTGGTCGAGGAGCGCCAGGAGCCCGGCTACAAGGAACTTGCCCAACTCATCGTTAGGGAATACCCCAGCCGGGCCTTCCTGGGCTTCATGCTGATGGTCACCCAGTCGTTCCTGTACAACGCGATCTTCTTCACGTTCGCCTTGATCCTGGGCAAGTTCTACGGCATCAGCGGTGGCGCGGTCGGCTACTTCATCTTCCCGTTCGCGGTCGGCAACCTGCTCGGGCCGGTGCTGCTCGGCAAGCTGTTCGACACCGTCGGCCGGCGCATCATGATCGGCGGGACGTACTGCTCGTCGGCCATCCTGCTGTTCATCACCGGCTTACTGTTCAAGAACGGCTCTCTCAACGCCACCACCCAGACCATCCTGTGGTGCATCATCTTCTTCATCGCCTCGGCGGCGGCATCGTCGGCCTACCTCACGGTCAGCGAGATCTTCCCCTTGGAAGTGCGGGCCAAAGCCATCTCGCTGTTCTTCGCGGTGTCCCAGTTCTTCGGTGGCGTGATCGCACCGTTCCTGTTCGGCAAGCTGGTCGGCGCGGCCGGGGACGGCCCGGTTCCCAATCGCGATCCGCTGTTCTGGGGATACACCATCGGCGCGATCCTGATGTTCGTCGGTGGCCTGACCGCTTTCATCTACGGCGTCAACGCCGAGCGGCAGTCCCTGGAAAACATTGCCAAGCCGCTGTCGGCCCGGCAGGTGGCGATGGCCAGTGGTGGAGCCAGCCGGCTCACCGGCGGCCTGGCCACGGGCGTCCGCCGGGATCACGGGGCCGGGCTGCTGCGCGCCGGGCCGCCTGAGCAACGCAAGTAAGCCGAGTCTCGGGCCCGCTGTCTGTGACGGCGGGCCCGAGCTGATCCGACAGGCGGGTGGCGCCCCAGATGCCAGAGCTGTGGCAACGGACCATCTGGCTGCTGCTCTGGGGGTGGATGCCGGCCGGGATCGGCTGGCAACTGCTCAACGTCGAGCGACTCGACATCTACAGCATGCTGGGCTGGTTCGTCTGGCCGGTGGTGCCCGCGGTCTACCTCGTGCTGATGCTGCTGATCGGCTTGCTGGCCGGCAAGGGCACCGCACGCAAGGGCACCGCACGCAAGGGCACTCCACGCAAGGGCACTCCACGCAAGGGCAGTCCAGGCAAAGACGACCAGGGCCGGCCGCACCGGTGAACGGGTGCGATCAGCTGAGCACCCGGAGCCAGACGCTGGTGGCCAGTGGTGCCTGGCTCACGCTGAGGCGTTCGAGCCTGACGTTGGTGCCGCCGGGCCAGTCGAGCAGCCGGACGCCGTCGCCGAGCAGGATCGGGGCGAGAAAGACCAGGATCTCATCGAGCACGCCGGCCTGTAGGCACTGCCGGGCGACGTCGGCGCCGAGGATGTTGACGTACCTCTCACCGGCGGCGGCCTTCGCCTTAGCGACGGCGGTGTCGAGGTCGTCGACGAAGGTGATGCCGGGCACGGGCGCGTCAGGGATCGAATGGGTCAGCACGAACTGCGGCCCGGACCAGGCGCCGCCGAACGCGCCCTCCTTGTCCGTCCCACGGTTGGGGTCGTCGCCGCCGAAGGTGCGGTGCCCGATCAGCAGGGCGCCGATCCGGCCGACCAGCTCGTCCGCTGTCGGGTTGGGCCCGAGGTACGGGGTCAACCAGGACATGTCACCACCCGGCCCGGCAATGAAACCGTCCAGCGACATGGTCGCCGAGTAGAGCATCCTTGCCATGGTCTCCCCGTCCTCGCCGGTACCGTGCAGCAGGTGAGTGTCGACCCAGCGAGCCCGCGACCGCCAGTCGAGCGCGACCGGGCGACTGTCGTGATTTACACCGACGGGGCCTGCAAGGGCAACCCCGGGCCGGGCGGCTGGGGGGCATGGCTGTCCAGCGGCAGCTACCAGAAGGAGCTGTGCGGCGGCGAGCCGCAGACCACCAACCAGCGGATGGAGCTGACCGCGGCCATCCAGGGGCTGACCGCGCTGACCAGGCCGTGCGCGGTGGTGCTCTTCACCGACAGCCGGTACGTGCTGCAGGGGATCACCAGCTGGATCCATGGTTGGAAGCGCAACGGCTGGCAGAACTCGGCCAAGCAGCCGGTCAAGAACGCCGACCTGTGGCGTGCGCTGGATGAGGTGTCGGCCCGGCACGCCGTGGAGTGGCGCTGGGTCAAGGGACATTCGGGAGATGTCGGCAACGAGCGCGCCGACGCACTGGCCAACGACGGCGCGGCGCGGGTGATGTCAGGCGCCTGATCCGTTCGCCGCGGCTCGACCAGCTTCGCGTGTCAACGCGATTCGCGCGGCACCCGGATCTTCGGCATGCCGCCCAGCCCGAGGTTGTAGCGGACGTTCTCGGAGTACTCCGCCAGCTTCTTCCACAGCGCGGCATGGGCCGGCCACGGGATCGGGTTGTCGCCGTCCAGCCAGCTGTCGCCGAAGGTGATCCAGACGACGGTCCAGTTGGCCGCCACGTTCCACCGGCCGTTGCTCCAGTCGATCAGGGCACGGCGGATCTGCATCGCCGCCTGCGGCGCATCGGGAAACGTCGAGCTGGTGTGCACCGTCCACACCCGGAAGTCGTGCGACATCAGATCCAGCTCGAAGTCCGACAGCACGGCCGGATTGACCAGCACCGTCGCCATGTTCTCGAAACCCGGACCTCGCACCAGCCAATTATTCACCAGCACCGGCCGCCAGTAGAAGACCTGGGGTGCTGTCCGGCGGGTCGG
>DASZEI010000294.1:0-8894 GCA_035940975.1 Jatrophihabitans sp.
TGGTACTGGAGCAGGAGCTGATCGGGGTGCGGATCGCCGGCGCCGACGGGGTGTTGTGCGTCACCGGTGACGGCCGGGCCGAGGGCGTCCGGCCGGGCGTGACCCAGGTGTTCGACCTGGATGGCACCCGGCTGGCCGGCCTGGCCGCCTCGTTGGGGCTCGCGGTGGCGGTCGCCGAGGCACCGGACGCCCCGCCCAGGCCGCTGCGGCCGGCGCGGTTGCTGCAGAAGCAGCGGGCCGGTGCCCAGCTGGCATTTCTCAACCACTGCGGCAGCGCGGCCGAACTGGCGGTCTTCGTCCGGGCCAGCCGGGAGGCCGGGGTCACCCTGCCGCTGATCGCCGGAGTCGCGGTGTACACCGATGAGCGCTCCGCTCACGTCCTGCAGAACTTCCCCGGCCTGCGGCTCGATCCGGAGCCGGTGGCGCGGGTGCTTGCCGCCGCCGACCCGGTGGCGGCCGGCATCGAGGCCGCGGTGGCCGAGGCCGGCCAGTTGCTGGCGATCGACGGCGTCGCCGGGGTCAACCTCTCGGGGCTGGGCTCCGGCGGTGGCGAGTTCCATGCCGCCGAGGTCAAGGCCGAGGTCGGACGTCGGATACGGTCCGAGCTATGACCGACGTGGAGGCGATGGCGGACGAATTCGACACCATGGCCGCATGGACCGCTGACGCGGTCGCCGAACTCGGCCCGCACTACGCGATACCGGCGGCCTGCCGGGGCAGCGGCAGTCCGGCTGCCCTGCAGTGGCTGGCCGACCGGTTGGAGCTGAGCCCCGGGATGCGCCTGCTCGACTGCGGGGCCGGAGTGGGCGGGCCGGCGGAACTGGCCGCCCGGCGCTTCGAGGTGCACCCGGTGCTCGCCGAGCCGATGATCTCTGCCTGCCGGGCCTCGTTCCGGTTGTTCGGGCGTCCGGTGGTGGCCGCTGCCGGCGAGCGGTTGCCTTTCCCGGACGGGACGTTCGATGCCGCCTGGAGCCTCGGGGTGCTGTGCACGGTGCAGGACCAGCCCGGCCTGCTGGCGGAGTTGCGGCGGGTGGTCCGGCCTGGAGCTCTGGTGGGCCTGCTGGTCTTCCTGCGCACGGTGTCACGGCTTCCCGACCAACCCGAAGGCAACTCCTTCCGCACCGCCGACGAGCTGGAGGCCATGCTGGCCCGGACCGGCCTCGTGGTCGGTGAGCAGGCCGAGCTGGCCGACTTCGCCGCCCCGGACCCGGACTGGCAGGAGGCCGCCGATCAGGTCGAGCAGCTGATCGAGCGCAGGCACCGGACCGACCACCGCTGGCGCACCGCCCGGCACCAGGAACAGATCATCGGCCGGCTGATCTCTGAGGACCTGGTGTCCGGCCGGCTGCTGGTACTCCGGACGGCCGGCTGACGATCACCGCCGCGGTGCCAGCGGGCTCCACTCCACGCTGTCCAGCGCCGACCGGAAGGACGCGACCGTGGCGCCCAGCTCGGTGGCCGAGGCGCCGGCCAGCACGTCGCGCATCAGGGTCGAGGCCACCACCACGCCGTCGGCACGGCGGCCGGCCTCGACGGCCTGATCAGGTGAGGAGATTCCGAAGCCGACCAGCACCGGCAGGCTGGTCTGGCGGCGGATGCCGTCCACCGTGCGCTGCACGGTGTCCGAGACCGTGTCCCGAAGCCCGGTCACTCCCATGTTGCTGACCGCGTAGACGAATCCGCTGCTGAGTTCGGCGATCCGACCGACCCGGTGCTCCTTGGTCGACGGGGCGACCAGCAGGATCAGCTCGATCCCGGCAGCCCGACTCGCCGACAGCAACGGCTCGATCTCATCGACGGGGGTGTCGGGCACGATCAGCCCGGAGACGCCCGCGGCCGACAGCGCCTGGCAGAACGCCTCGTCGCCGCGGCGGCGCACGATGTTGCTGTAGGTCATCACGATCAGCGGCGGCCCGGCCGCCCCCAGATCCAAGGCGGCCACCTCGTCGAGCAGTTCGGCGGTCCGCGCGCCACGGGCCAGCGCCTGCCCGGAGGCGGCCTGGATGACCGGGCCGTCCAGCATCGGATCGGAGAAGGGCAACCCCAGCTCGATCGCGTCCGCGCCGTTGTCCGCGCAGGCCCGGACGTAGTCCGTCCAGTCCGGGGTGATCCCGGCGGTCACGAACGGTGCCAGCGACTTGCCGCCGGCCTCCCGCCGCCGCCGCAGCGACCGCTCCACCGAGCCGATGCCCCTGCCGTCACCGCTCATGCCCTGAACGCTCCTGCCCGGATTGCTCATGCCAGCAGCGTCATCAGCTGGCCGGCGTCCTTGTCGCCCCGTCCGGACAGCGTCATCAGCACCGTGGAGCCCGCGGCCAGGTCACCCGATCGAGCCGCCTGCATGATCCAGGCCAGCGCGTGAGCGGACTCCAGAGCGGCCAGGATGCCTTCCATCCGGGCCAGCGTGACCACCGCTTCGAGCACCTGCTCGTCGGTGGCGGTGGTGTACTCCACCCGGCCGGAGCCGCCCAGGCTGGCATGCTCGGGCCCCACGCCGGGGTAGTCCAGGCCGGCCGAGATCGAGTGCGCCTCCCTCACCTGGCCGTCCTCGTCCTGCAGGACCTGGGAGTAGAAACCGTGCAGGATCCCGGGCGAGCCGTCGGTCATCGCGGCGCCGCCGGCTGCCTCGACCCCCACCATCCGGGCGGAGGTGTCGACGAATCCGGCGAAGGTGCCGGCGGCGTTCGAACCGCCGCCCACGCATGCCACCACCACATCCGGCACCCCGCGACGCAGCAGGGCGGCGCACTGGCTACGGGCCTCGGTTCCGATGACGCTCTGGAACTCCCTGACCATCCACGGGTAGGGGTGCGGTCCCATCACCGAGCCCAGGCAGTAGTAGGCCTGGTCCACCTGAGACACCCACTGCCGTAGCGCTTCGCTGCAGGCGTCCTTCAGAGTGCGGCTGCCGCTGGTCACCGGGACCACCTCGGCGCCCAGCAGTTCCATCCGGAACACGTTGAGTTGCTGGCGCTGGGTGTCCACCTCGCCCATGTAGACCGTGACGTCCAGGCCGAGCAGCGCTCCGGCGGTCGCGGTGGCGACGCCGTGCTGGCCGGCCCCGGTCTCGGCCAGCAGCCGCTGCTTGCCCATCCGCTGTGCCAGCAGCGCCTGGCCGATCACATTGTTGATCTTGTGCGAGCCGGTGTGGGCGAGGTCCTCCCGCTTGAGCAGCAGGTTGATGCCGAGTTCCTGCGACAACCTGGTCGCCGGCGTCACCGGCGTCGGGCGCCCGGCGTAGACCTCCAGCGTCTGGGCCAGCTTGCGCTCGAAGCTCGGATCCTGGCGTGCCTCGCGATAGGCCGTCTCCAACTCCTCGCAGGCCGGGATCAGCGCCTCGGGGACGTAACGGCCGCCGAAGTCGCCGAACCGGCCGAGCGCGCCAGGATCGGTCATGACCGAGCGATCGGCGGCCAGCAGGGTGGACGAGCGTTGCTGGTCGATCGCCACCGTGGCGCCGGGCTCCCGGCTAGGCGAGTTATCCATGATTGTCACCGGATTCTTGGACCTGATGCGTTGCGAAAGGCTGGCTTGCCCTGTCACCCTACCAGCCTGTCAGTTAACTCTCTTCTAGAAGTCTCTGCACGACTTAGGCATGTTGCACGCTGCGTCCGACCGGTCGGCGGTACTAAGGTGACGTCGCCGCGGATCCGCCGCGAGCCGAGGAGGAGGCACCGGTGCCGAGGGCAGGGATCGCCAAGTACCGCCAGATCGGGCAGGACCTGGCCGCCCGGATCGGGCGGGGCGAGTTCAAGCCCGGTGCGCCACTGCCCTCGCAGGCCCTGCTGAGCAAGGAGTACGGCGTCACCCTGATGACCCTCCGGCAGGCCTTGAGCGAGCTCGAAACCGACGGCCTGATCGCGCAGCTGCCCGGCCGGGGAACCTTCGTCACCCCGGTGCCGACCCTGGACCTGCGCTCGCTGAACAGCCTGGCCGAGGACCTGCGGGTACAGGGCGTCGAGCTGGTGACCGTGGTGCTGAGCAGCCGGCAACGAGCGCTGCCGGCCCGGGTCGCCGGATCGCTGGACCGGATCCGCGGCGAGCCGGGCCTGCGGCTGGAGCGGGTGCGCCGGATCGGCCGCCGGCCGGCCGTCCATCAGGTGTCCTGGGTTCCGCTGCCGTGGTCGCAGGCGCTGCTGGACGTCGACTTCGAGGTTGCCTCGCTGTACCGCTCGTTGGAGCAGCGCTGCCAGCTGGCGATCGTGCGGGCCACCGAGAGCCTGCGCGCCAAGGCGCTGCCCGCCGGGGTAGCGGCGGCGGTCAACAAGCCCACCGGCCGGCCGGTGCTGGTTGCCGAGCGGATCACCTACGACGCCCAGAACGCGCCGGTCGTCTATGACATCGCGACCATCGTCGACGACTCGATCGGCATCCTCGCCCGGCGTGCTCAGCGCGGTACCGAGCTGTCCTGGGCGGCCGAGTCCTGATCTCGTGACCGCACCGGCCAGGACCGGCGTCCGGTTCCACGGGCGAGGTATGGTGACTTTTTGGACCTTCGCCGAAGCGACTGAGGGGTGCGCCAGATGACCGATGACGGGCCGGTCACCGCAACCGACGGCGCCAGGGCGATGAGCAATCCCGCTGACGAGATCGAGGCCGGCATCCGGCTGGATTTCCGCGAGGAGATGTCCTACGGCGACTACCTGCACCTCGAGGAGCTGCTGGGCGCCCAGCATCCGAGGTCCCGGCCGATGGCGCACGACGAGCTGCTGTTCATCATCCAGCACCAGACCAGTGAGCTGTGGCTGAAGCTGCTGCTGCACGAGCTGGTCGGGGCTCGCAACGGGCTGCGCGCCGACGATGTCGGCCTGGCCCTCAAGCGGCTGGCCAGGGTGAAGAACATCCTGCACACCCTGACCGACCAGTGGGCGATCCTGGCGACGCTGACGCCGAGCGAATACCTGAGCTTCCGGAGCTCGCTGGCCAGCTCGTCGGGCTTCCAGTCATTCCAGTACCGCGCCGTCGAGTTCATCCTCGGCAACAAGAACGCCGGCATGCTGCAGATGTTCGAACGGGACCGCTCCGCGCATGCCCTGCTCACCGAGCTGCTGAACTCGCCCACCTTGTACGACGAGTTCCTGGCCTACCTGGCCCGGCACGGCCACCCCGTTCCCGCCTCGGTCACCGACCGCGACATCACCGAGGCGCACCGCTTCAGCCCGGAACTGGTCGACATCTTCAAGGTCATCTACGACTCACCGGCCGAGAACTGGAGCCTGTACGAGACCTGCGAGGCGCTGGTCGACGTCGAGGACGCCTTCCAGTTCTGGCGCTTCCGGCACCTCAAGACCGTCGAGCGGATGATCGGCGGCAAGACCGGAACCGGCGGCTCCAGCGGGGCCACGTTCCTGCGCAAGGCACTGGACCGGACGTTCTTTCCCGAGCTCTACTCGGTGCGCACCGCGCTGGACTGAGCACTGCCCGATTCGCTGGACCGGGCGCTGCCCGCGCCGTTGCCCGAGTCCGTCGCGTGCAGCCGGCTGACGACGCTGGTCAACAGCTCGCCCCGGCCGGGGAGTGCGGGCCAGCAGGCTGGTGATCACGCTGTGCCGCAGCACGTGAGCGGGGTAGTTGCCGTGCACCTCCCGCCGACCGGGACCTCGCGGGTCGGGCGCTCGGCCGCCCGCACGATCGCTTCGGCGACGAGTTCGGGAGCGTAGAGCGGCTTTTGGTGAAGCGACGGCAGTGTCGTAAATGTGAAGATACTGTAAAGCGCGGTCGACGGCTGCCGATCTTCTCTGACGTGAGTACCCCCGGAGCAGCGCAGCGCAGCACGCTGATCGTCTCGTCGATCGCGGTGCTGGTGACCCTGCTCGTGCTGCCGCTGGGCGGCCGCCACCTCGGCGCTACGACCAGCTACGTTCCGGCGATCCTGGCCACGGTGGCCTGCTTCGACATCATGTCGGTCTGGCTGCTGGCCGGGGAGTACCTCGACACCGGGGACCGCCGGCTGCTGGGCATGACGCTGGCCTACCTGTGGTCGCTGCTGCTGATGGGCGGCTACGCGCTGGCCTTTCCGGGCGTCGTGTCCCACCACCCACCGCTGGCCGTGACCGCCTCGGTAGCTCCCTATCTCTACATCGGCTGGCACGCCGGCTTTCCGGTGCTGCTCGGCGCCGCCTGGGGACCGTGGCCCTGGCTGGAGCGGATCGATGACCGCGCTCGTCGGAGGATGCTGGCGGGCGCGGTGGCCGGCATGAGTGGTGCGGCACTGGCCACGGTGACCGGCTGCGTGCTGTACGCCAGGCGGTTGCCGGTGCTGATCCACGGCCTGGACACCAGCAGCATGGCCAAGGTGACCGCCCCGGTCGCGTTGCCGCTGGTGCTGGTGAGCCTGCTGGTGTGCGCCCGGGCGGTCCGCGGCCGTACCGGGCCCGAGCGCTGGAGCAGCGTCGCGATCCTGGTCTGCCTGTGCGATCTGTGCCTGACCTACTCCTCGCGCTACCGCTACAGCGTCGGCTGGTACACCGGCCGAACCCTGACCGTGATCGCCGCGGCGGTGGTGCTGATCGCCATGCTGGCCTCGTTCCGGCGGCTGAAGGCCGCCGCCGAGTTCAACGCCGCCTACGACGGGCTCACGGCCCTGGCCAACCGGCGCAGCGCCTACGACTCCCTCGCCGCCCTGATCGCGCGGGCCCGGCGCACCCACAGCAAGCTGGGCGTGGTGATGCTCGACCTGGACCACTTCAAGCAGATCAACGACAGCTACGGCCACGCGGCCGGCGACGAGGTGCTGCGCAGCGTGGCCGCCACCGTGCGCGAGACCGTCCGGGACACCGACATCTGCGCCCGGGTGGGCGGTGAGGAGTTCGTCGTCCTGCTGCCCGATGCCGATCTGGTCGACGCCCGCCTGGTCGCCGAGCGGCTGCGAGCCCAGCTGCGGGCCCGCGTCATCCCGGCAATCGGCTCCAGCGTCACGGC
Organism: Jatrophihabitans sp.; assembly: GCA_035940975.1. Taxonomy (GTDB): domain Bacteria; phylum Actinomycetota; class Actinomycetes; order Mycobacteriales; family Jatrophihabitantaceae; genus Jatrophihabitans_A. Next base: position 6,922 of record DASZEI010000294.1, read on the forward strand.
CAGCCTCGGGGTCGCCGAGCTGCAGCCCGCGGACGGCACCGCGGAGCACCTGCTGCACCGGGCCGACCAGGCGATGTACCGGGCCAAAGCGCTGGGCCGCGACCAGGTAGCCGACCGACCCGCCGACCTGCCGGCAGCCAGGCCGCGGCCGGCTGCCCCGTACGCGGCCAGAACAGCGGTGCCGGTGGAAATGTAGGATTCTTCAAGGCCGTCGAGGCCTGCCGGGATCTGGGTAAGGGGTCACCATGAACAACACCGAGAACCCGCAGCCCGATAGCCCGCGGCTGCTGCTGGGCCCCGCGCTTCGCCACGTCGGCGAGGACGATGCCACGGTGTGGGTCGAGACCGACCGGGCGTGCGTGGTGGAGATCCTCGGCCAGCGCGAATCGACCTGGTGCATGGCCGGGCATCACTACGCCCTGGTGGTGCTGAGCGGGTTGCCGGCCGGGCAGAGCATCAGCTACGACGTCCGGCTGGACGGCCACCCCGTGTGGCCGGCCGCCGATGACCCGCGGCCACGGCCCCGGATCCGCACCATCCGGGCCGGCATGCCGGTCCGGATCGCGTTCGGCTCGTGCCGCTACGCGCGCTCGGCCGCGGTCGCCGACGACAACCACTTCGAGCCCGATGCCCTGATGGTGCTGGCCAGGCAGCTGGCCGGGCAGGACGAGGCGGACTGGCCGCACGCGGTGCTGATGCTCGGCGATCAGGTCTACGCCGACGAGACCAGCGAGGCGACCCAGCAGCGCATCCGTCAGCGACGCGACATCACGACCGGCTCGCGTGAGCAGGTGGCCGACTTCGAGGAGTACACCTGGCTCTACGACGAGTCCTGGAACGACCCGGACGTGCGCTGGCTGATGTCGGTGCTGCCCAGTTCGATGATCTTCGACGACCACGACGTCTGCGACGACTGGAACACCTCCCGCGCCTGGCGCGAGGACATGCAGGCCACCGACTGGTGGGCCGAGCGGATCATCGGCGGGCTGTCCTCCTACTGGGTCTACCAGCACCTGGGCAACCTGTCCCCCGCTGACCTGGCCGCCGACGAGCTCTACCAGCAGGTCCGCGGCTACGGCGCCGACGTCGAGCCGCTGCTGCGCCCGTTCGCCGAGCACGCCGACGCCGAAGCCGACGGTGCCAAGGGCACCCGCTGGTCCTACCGGCGCGACTTCGGACCGATCCGGCTGCTGATGATCGACTCGCGATGCGGCCGGATCCTCGACGGCGACCGCAGCATGGTCGGCGACAGCGAGCTGGCCTGGATCAGCTCGCAGGCCGAGGGCGACTACGACCACCTGCTGATCGGCACGTCGCTGCCCTGGTTGCTGGCCCGGGCGCTGCACGACCTCGAGTCGTGGAACGAGGCGCTGGCCGACGGCGTCCGAGGCGCCCGGGTCGCCCGCTGGTCGGAGAAGCTGCGCCGGGGGGCGGACCTGGAGCACTGGGCGGCGTTTCACAGCTCCTTCAACAAGCTTGCCGACCTGATCCGCGAGGTCGCACAGGGCAAGCGCGGCGGCCGGGCCCCGGCGACAGTGTGCGTGCTGTCCGGCGACGTCCACCATGCCTACGTCGCGCGGGCGACCTACGACGAGCCGGTGGACGCGCAGGTCTATCAGCTGACCTGCTCACCGCTGCACAACTACGTGCCGACGGCCATGAAGGTTACGTTCCGGCTGGCCTGGAGCCGGCTGGCCGAACGCACCACCCGCTCGCTGCTGAGCGTGCTGACCAGGGTTCCCCGCACCGAGCTGAACTGGACCCGGGAGGCCGGGCCGTACTTCGGCAACGAGCTGATGACGTTCAGCGCGGCCGGCCGGCTGGCCCTGGTCGACCTCGCCAAGACCCGGTCCGGGGAGAGCGATTCCGCCCTGCACGTGGTCGAGCGGATCGCGCTGTCCAGCAGTTAAGCTGCACGGCAGCCGGCCGCCGCCAAGCAGATGCGCCTCCGGTGAGGGAAATGCCGAGGCCGC
>DASZEI010000295.1:0-2183 GCA_035940975.1 Jatrophihabitans sp.
GCTTGAGCAGGTCCGCCTCGCGCATCCGGCGCACGGCGGCGGCCACCTCGCGGGCCAGCCGCTCGCTGACCTCGGGCAGCCGGCGGCGCAGGATCGCCACCTCGCGCTCGTAGGACGGGTGCGCCACCCAGTGGTAGAGGCAGCGCCGTTTCAGCGCGTCGTGCACCTCGCGGGTCCGGTTCGAGGTGAGCACCACCAGCGGCGGCGCCGCGGCGCGGATGGTGCCGAGCTCGGGAATGCTGACCGCGTTGTCGGCGAGCACCTCCAGCAGGAAGGCCTCGAACTCGTCGTCGGCGCGGTCGATCTCATCGATCAGCAGTACCGACGGGGTGTGCTCCAGCGCCCGCAGGATCGGCCGGGCGATCAGGAACCGTCGGTCATACAGCGAGCGCTCCAGCTCGTCGGCGTCGCGGTAGCCACCGCTTCCGGCGCCCAGGCCACCGGCCGTCTCGGCCGCCCGCAGATGCAGCACCTGGCGCGGGAAGTCCCAGTCATAGAGCGCCTGCGAGGCGTCGATGCCCTCGTAGCACTGCAGCCGGACCAGCTCGGCGCCGGTCACCTCGGCCAGCGCGTGCGCCAGGCTGGTCTTGCCGACGCCGGCATCGCCTTCCAGGAACAGCGGCCGGTGCATCCGCAGCGCCAGGAACGCCGCGGTGCTGAGCCCGTCGTCGGGCAGGTAGCCCGCCTGCTCCAGGGCCTGGCCCAGACCGGCCGGGTCGAGGGTGTGCGGATCCACGAACGCCATCGACCCAGCATGGCCTGTTCTGTCCGGACGCGCCACGTCGCATCGGGGGGAAGGCACGCTGCCGCTACGGTATGCAGGATGGAGCCGGTGTACGCCTCAGTCATCACCTTCGCCCGGGGCCTGTTCGCCCTTCAGGGGCTGCGCTGCACCATCAACGGCGCCGAGAACGTGCCGCTCGCCGGCGGCGCGGTGATGACCGTCAACCACACCGGCTACCTGGACTTCGCCTTTGCCGGCATGGCCGCCCGCCCGGCCGGCCGGCTGGTCAGGTTCATGGCAAAGGAGCAGGTGTTCCGGCATCGCCTCAGCGGGCCGCTGATGCGCGGCATGCACCACATCCCGGTCGATCGCGACGCCGGCGCCGCCTCCTACCGGGCCGCCGTCCAGGCGCTCAAGGCCGGCGAGATCGTCGGGGTCTTTCCCGAGGCGACGATCTCGCGCTCCTTCGAGCTGAAGGAGTTCAAGAACGGCGCGGTGCGGATGGCGGCCGCGGCCGGCGTGCCGCTGCTGCCGACGGTGATCTGGGGGTCGCAGCGAATCTGGACCAAGGGCCATCCCAAGCGGCTCGGCCGCACCCGGACGCCGATCATCCTCAGCGTGGGCACTCCGATCCCGGTCAGCCGCAAGGATGACCCGGAGCTGGTGCTGCACTCGCTGCGCAAGGCGATGACCGAGCTGCTGCACGCCGCCCAGGACGCCTACCCGCCGCTGACCGGCGCCGACCTGCGGTTCCTGCCGGCCCGGCTCGGCGGCACCGCGCCGACGCCCGAGCAGGCCGAGCAACTCGACCTGGCCGAGTCCGCCGCGCGCGCCGCCAAGCGAACCGGCACCGCCCCGGACTAGCCCGCCCGAGCCAGCCGGTCCCGGGCTCGGGCCAGCCCCGAGCGGGCCGGCCCCGGTTCGGACCAGCCGGCCCGAACGAGCTGGCACCGCTTCGGACCAGCCCGCCCGAGCCAAGCCGGCACCTGATCCGACCGGGCGTCTGGCGGCGACCGCGTCAGCCGTTTGGAAGGCGGGTCGCGACGCACGCGCACTAAACTGGCCGGGCAATGGCGAGTCCTCAGAACCTCGAGCGGGCGATCTCGCGCGAGCTGACCCCGGTCGTGAGCCGGTCCCGGCCGGCGCCCCGCCCGACTCCGCGACGCCCGTTTCCGACCGGGCCGGTGCTGAAGGTGCTCACCCTGCTGGCGCTGGTGCTGACCCCGGTCGCGGCGGGCCTGACGGCGGTGTCCTGGGCGCCGCCCGCCCAGGTGCACGACGTCGGCCTGGACGGCCTGAGCGCCCAGGTGGACCTGCGGATCGGCAGCAACACCGTGCAGATCGACTCCGGCCTGCTCGGTGGCCTGCGCCGGCCCGGCCCGGTGGTGCTGGGCAAGCACGTGGGCCTTGACGTCCGCCCCAACGATCTCGACCTAACGCTCTTCAGCTCCACCGGCAC
>DASZEI010000296.1:0-2471 GCA_035940975.1 Jatrophihabitans sp.
CCGCCAGTTCGCCGCACCGCGAGGAGACCCGCGCCATGCAGTTCAACGACGACGCTCAGCTGGACACCTCACAGGTGCAGGACGCCCGCGGCGGGGGCGGTTTCGGCGGGATGGGTGGCCGGGGCCTGGCCGCCGGCGGCGGTGGCCTGGGGCTGGTCGGGCTGATCGTGGTGGTGCTGTTCAACGTGCTCGGCGGCGGTGGCGGCAGCTCGACCGGCGCGCCGCCCGGCGGCCTGGGCAGCCTCGGGCAGGGCTCGAACCCCAGCTCGATCGACAACACCGACCTCAGCAGCGAGTGCCGCACCGGAGCCGATGCCAACGAGCGCTCGGACTGCGCGATCGTGGCCGACATCGACTCGGTGCAGGCCTTCTGGGCCACCGAACTGCCGCAGCAGGACGCGCGCTACACCAAGTCGCCCACCGTGTTCTTCACCGGCCAGATCAACACCGGTTGTGGCGCGGCCGACGCCGGCGTGGGGCCGTTCTACTGCCCGGCCGACAAGAAGGTCTACATCGACCTGTCGTTCTTCGACGAGCTCAAGACCCAGTTCGGGGCGAAGGGCGGTGCGTTCGTCAACGCCTACGTGCTGGCCCACGAGTACGGCCACCACGTGCAGGACCTGCTGGGCACCTCGGACCGGGTGAACCACGGCGAGAGCGGCCCCAACTCCGACTCGGTACGGCTGGAACTGCAGGCCGACTGCTACGCCGGGGTCTGGGCAAACCACGCCACCACGGTGCCGGCCGCCAACGGCCGGCCGTTCATCGAAAACCTCACCCAGGCCGACATCGACGCGGCGCTGGACACCGCCGGCCGGATCGGTGACGACTGGATCCAGTCACACCTGGGCAGCGGCCAAGTGAACGAGAGCAAGTTCACCCACGGCTCCTCCGCCCAACGGCAGAAGTGGTTCGGCGCCGGCTACCGCAGCGGCGACCCGGACAAGTGCAACACCTTCGAGACGTCCAACCTCGGCTGAGGGGCTACCTGTCTCGGTGACTCCGGTAGCCCTCTGACGAACGGCCAGGATGGTGGATACAACACAGCCTGCTGAGATATCCGCGTAGGCAGGGTCTCAGGCGCCGCGAAGTCGGGCGGCAGCGCTCAGACGTTGAAGCCGAGCGCCCGCAGCTGCTCGCGGCCGTCGTCGGTGATCTTGTCCGGTCCCCACGGCGGCATCCAGACCCAGTTGATCTTCAGCACGCTGGCCAGCGGCTTCGGCCCGCCGGTGAGCGCGGTCTCGGCCTGCTCCTCGATCACGTCGGTCAGCGGGCAGGCCGCCGAGGTCAGCGTCATGTCGACGGTCACGGTGGCGTCGTCGGCGATGTCCAGGCCGTAGATCAGGCCGAGGTCGACGACGTTGATGCCCAGTTCGGGGTCCACCACGTCGCGCAACGCCTCTTCGACGTCGTCGTAGGACGGCTTGGGAATGGTGCCGGCTTCAGTCATGACTTTGCTCCCTCTTCGGTACCGGTTTCACTACCGGACGCCTCGGCCACCGCGGACTTCATCGCCATCCAGCCCAGCAGCGCGCACTTGACCCGCGCCGGGTACTTGGATACTCCCTCGAAGGCCACCGCGTCGTCCAGGGCCTCGGCCTCGTCCTCGGTCAGCTCGCGGTGCCCCTGGGACTGCATCAGCTCCAGGAACTTCTCCTGTAGCCGCATGGCATTCTCGATCGGCTTGCCGACCACCAGGTCGCTCATCACCGAGGTGGAGGCCTGGCTGATCGAGCAACCCTCCCCCACCCAGCCGAGTTCGGCGATCTCGCCGTCGGCCAGCCGGACCCGCAGCGTCACCTCGTCGCCGCAGGTGGGGTTGACGTGGTGCACTTCGGCGTCGAACGGCTCGATCTGGCCGCGATGCTGCGGATGCTTGTAATGGTCGAGAATGATCTGCTGGTACATCGAATCCATCGACAAGCTCATGCTTGCCCCCGGCTCTTCGCGCGAGCGCTCATCCGAACATCTCCTGCACTCGGGCCAGGCCCGCGACCAGGGCGTCGATCTCGGCGGTGGTGGTGTAGATGCCGAAGGACGCCCGGGTGGTGGCCGGGATGCCGTAGCGCACGCATACCGGACGGGCGCAGTGGTGGCCGGCCCGCACCGCGATGCCCTGCTCGTCGAGCAGCTGGCTGACGTCGTGCGGGTGGATGCCCTTGACCACGAACGAGATGGTGGCGCCGCGGTCCTCGGGCGAGTTCGGCCCGATCACCTTCAGCCCAGGCACTGCCGCGAAGGCTGCCAGGGCGTAGCGGGTCAGCTCGTCCTCGTGCGCCTGGATGGTGGCCATCCCGATCGCGCTGACGTAGTCGATGGCAGCGCCCAGCCCGATCGCCTCGGCGATCATCGGGGTGCCGGCCTCGAACCGGTGCGGTGGCAGCGCGTAGGTGGTGCCGGCCATGTCCACCGTCTCGATCATCTCGCCGCCACCCATGAACGGCGGCAGTTCGGCCAGCAGCTCATACCGT
>DASZEI010000297.1:0-5343 GCA_035940975.1 Jatrophihabitans sp.
GCCAGGTAGGTCTCCTCCCGGCGGCGCCTGGTGGCCTCCCACAGGTCGGCCGCCTCAGCCGGCCGGGCTGCCGCGGCGGCATAGAAATCCTGTTGCTCGCGCTGCAGGAACTCACCTCTGCTCGGGCCGGCGGCCAGCGCCGCGAGCACCTCGGCGCTGTTGTAGTAGAAGTGCAGGTACTCGTTGGGAACCGCTCGCAACGCCCGCAGCAGCGGCGCGCCGAACAGCCGGCCCTCCTCGAAGGAGGCGAGGGCGGCGTCGGAGCCGAGCAGGTCCGGCAGCAGGTCGGCACCGTCGCGGCGAAGCGAGCGCAGCCAGCCCAGGTGGTTGATGCCGGCGTAGCCCGCCTCTACCCGGCCTGCCGCCAACTCGGCCTCGGCTATCCCCAGCGCCCGGCAGGCCCGCCGGACCAGCCCCACCGGCGAGTCGCAGATCCCGATCACCTTCTCGCCGAGCACCGCCCGGCTGGCCTCGGTGATCATGCCGGCCGGGTTGGTGAAGTTGATCAGCCAGGCCCCCGGGGCCAGCTCGGCAACCGTCCGGGCCAGCTCCAGCGCGACCGGCAGTGTCCGCAGCCCGTAGGCCAGGCCGCCGGCGCCCACCGTCTCCTGGCCCAGCACGCCGGCCGCCAGTGCCCGGCGCTCGTCGGCCACCCGGCCGGCCGCCCCGCCCACCCGGATCGCCGAGAACACGAAGTCGGCGTCGCGGACCGCCTCGGCGAGCGAGGTTTCCAGCCTGAGCCGGATCGCCGGATCCGGTGGCAGCACGTGGCTGATGGTGGCCAGCCGGGCGGGGTCGATGTCGCACAGCACCAGCTCGGTGATCGCCAGTTCCGGGCGCCGGCGCAGCGCCCGGTACACCAGCGGAACCCGGAAGCCGCCGCCGCCCACCAGCACCAATCGCATGTGGCAAGAGGGTAGTGAGGTGGCACCCTCGTAGGAGTGAGCGAGCCGGACTTCGACGTGATCATGCAGGGCACCGTGTTCTTCGACGTGGTGCTGACCGGCCTGCCCGCGTTGCCGACCCAGGGCACCGAGCTGCTCGCCGACGGGATGGGCTCCTGCCCCGGCGGGGTGGCCAACCTGGCGGTGGCGGCCAGCCGGCTGGGGCTGCGGACGGCCCTGGCGGCGGTGTTCGGCGACGACGTCTACGGCGACTTCCTGTGGCGGACGCTGGCCGAGCAGGAGGGAGTGGACCTGTCCCGGTCCCAGCGGCTGGCGGACTGGCACTCGCCGGTCACGGTGTCGCTGGCGGTGCAACGCGATCGCGCGATGATCACGCACAGCCACCCGTCACCGATTCCGGCGAGCACCCTGCTGGCCGACCCGCCGTCGGCGGCGGCCGGCGTGGTGCACCTCGGCCAGGAGCCGGAGACCTGGGTGAGTACCGCCCACCAGCGCGGCATGCTGCTGTTCGGTGACGTCGGCTGGGATCCCAGCCAGCAGTGGTCCTCCGACGTCCTGGAGCAGCTGGGCGAGTTGCATGCCTTCCTGCCCAACAGCACCGAGGCGATGGCCTACACCCGCACCGACGACCCGCGCGCCGCGCTGATCCGGCTGGCCGACTCGGTGCCGGTGGTGGTGGTGACCTGCGGCGGCCAGGGCTCGATCGCGATCGACTCGACCACCGGCGAGGAGGAGTGGGTGCCCTCGCTGCCGGTCAACGAGGTCGATGCCACCGGCGCCGGGGACGTCTTCGCGGCGGCCTTCGTGCTGGCGACCCTGCGGCAGTGGCCGCTGCGCTACCGGCTGGCGTTCGCCAACCTGTGCGCGGCGCTGTCGGTGCAGCAGGTGGGCGGCTCGCTGGCCGCCCCGGGCTGGGGTGACATCGCCGACTGGCTGCATGCGGTCCGCAGCCAGTCGGCGGCGGGCTCGCGAGCGGCCGGCGTGCTGCTGCACAGTTACGAGTTCCTGGCCGGCTGCATCCCGGCCGGCCGGGCACCGACGGTTCGCCGGGCCAGCGCCACCATTGCCCGCGCCTCGGATGCGTGAGCTAGACGACGAACGGCACCGGCTCGGGGACGCTCTCGACCAGTCCCAACCGGACCGCGGTGAGCAGCGCCTGCGCCTTGCTGTTGGCCCCGAGCTTGTCGTAGAGGCGTGCGACGTAGGTCTTGGCGGTCGAGGCGCTGATGTGCAGCCGGATCGCCAGGTCAGGTACCGACAGGCCGGCCAGCAGCAGGCTGAGCACCTGGCGCTCGCGCTCGCTGAGCACCGGCATCGCCGGGGCTTCGCGGCGCCGGCGCAGTGCGGCGGCCAGTCCCCGGGAGCTGAATGAGGATGCCGACACCACGGCGTGCCGGATGGCACCGAGGATCTCCGGTGGCGAGGCCGTCTTCGACACGAACGCCGAGGCGCCGGTCTCGAGCGCTCGGAACAGCACGTCGTCCTCGCCGCGCGCGGTGAAGATCACGATGCCCAAACCCTCGAAGCGGTCTCGCAGCTCCGCGGCCAGTTCCAGGCCGTGGCGATCGGGGAGCGACAGCCCGATCGTGACCACGTCCGGCTGCAGCGCGCCGATCAGGCCGATGGCCTCGGCCGCGGTTCCGGCCTCGCCGACGGTGTGCAGATCGGGCTGCCCGTTCACGGTCTGGGCTAGCCCCAGCCGGATCACCGGATGGCTGTCGACAATGATCAACCTGGCTGGCGTCATCGCGCGTTCCGGTTTCGAGCACTCCGAGCAGCAACGGTCGGTCTCACCGCTGTGCCTATTTTCATGTCCCCCCGCTTAACCCCTACTTGGACTTAACGTCCTGTTCCATCAAACCACACTGCAGCCTTATACGGGACACCAAATATGGGTGATTAACTGCCCCAGTTGCCCGTTATGACCGCACCACAGTCACGCAGTGCAGCCCAGCAAACACGGGCCGCATACGGCTGTCCTCCGATCGGTGGACCCAAGGTCTGCCCGATCACCCGCTACGGCCCCGGTCGGCGTTCCGTCACGCTCACTTCACACGGTTTTTGCAGTGCCGAGGCGGGACGGGGGGTGTGGCGTGACGATTGTCTGCGAGCCGGACGCACAGGCGGCTCGAGTGCTGGTAGCGGCCATCGGCGGCGACGTCCGGACCGTCTCGACGCCGCCCGAGGCCTTGCTGCTGCTGGTCGGCATGACCAGCCGGTGCCCGGTGGTGATCGGTGCCTCGGTCGACATCGACGAGGCGCTGAGGTTCACCGCGCGGGCCACCCTGGAGCACCCGGCAGCCGTGGTGATCCTGGTGCGCGAGCAGCCCTCGGCCGCCGAGATCGTGCGGGCGACCGCGGCCGGCGCGCATGCGGTGCTCGACGTCGCCGCACATGACCAGATCGCCCGGGTCTGTTCGGCAGCGACCGGAGCGCGTACCGACGGTCAGGTCTTCGCGGTGTTCGCCGCCAAGGGCGGTTGCGGCAAGACCATGCTGGCGACCAACCTGGCTGTCGCGCTGCAGGCCGGCGGCGAGCGCCGGGTGTGCTTGCTCGATCTCGACCTGGACTACGGCGACGTCGCCTCGGTGCTCGACCTAGACACCGGCCGGACGCTGGCCAAGCTGATCGGCAGCCGCGAGGTCGCCGAGCTGGTGGACAACGGCGACCTGGTCACCTCCTCCGAGCGCACCGGCCTGGACTGCATCCTGGCGCCGGTGGCGCCCGGTGACTCCGAGCGGATCCCGCCGGCCAAGATCAGCCGGCTGTTGCGAGCCCTGGTGAGCCGCTACGACGCCATCGTCCTCGACCTGCCGGCGCGCTTCTCGCCCGCCGTGCTGGTCGCCCTCGACCACGCCCACCATCACGTGGTGGTGGCCACCCCTGAGCGCCCGGCGCTGAAGAACCTGCGGCTGACCCTGGACATCCTGGATCTGCTCGGCTACTCGCGCGCTGCCAGGGCAGTGCTGTTCAACCGCTCGGACGCCCGTACCGCGATCACCGCGGGCGAGGTGTCCGCCGTCGTGCGCGGGCCGATCGCCGCGCACGTACCGTCCAGCCGCGACGTGGCGGCATCGATCAACCAGGGCGTGCCGTTGGTGGCCGCCCAGCCCGGACACCCGGTCAGCGTGGCGATCCAGCGGTTCGCCGATCGCTACGCGCCGGTCCTGCCCGCGTCAGGTGACGCCCAGGCAGCTCACGACCGCGACAGCCGCCTTGGCTGCTCGCCACACCAAGGGGGAAGCAATGCTGGAACAACTGCGTAAGGCTCGTCGGGAGGAAAGTGGGTTCACCCTCATCGAACTCCTCATCGTGATCGTCATCCTCGGCGTGCTCGCCGGGATCGTCGTGTTCGCCGTCGGCGGCATCACCGACCGGGGCAACGCCTCGGCTTGCAAGTCCGACGCCAAGAACGTCGAGGTGGCCTCGGAGGCCTTCTACGCCCAGGCCAAGCCGCCGGCCTACGCCGACAGCATCGACGCACTGGTGGCCGCCAAGTTGCTCCGTGAGCCGCCCGGGAACGACGGCTACGTCATCGGCTACGACAAGGTGACCGGCAAGGTCACCGCTACTGGGGCCTGCACCATCACCTGAGCCTGGCTATGAGGTTGGGCCGTCCCACGGGACGGCCCAACCTCGCCCGGTCACCCTCCTCAGCACGTTTCTTTCGAAAGGCACGTCCATGCGCGGTCACCACATCGGCAGCCGGATCGACGGGCTGCTCGACGGGCTCTGGCGAGCCGGCGGCACCGACCTGCTGCTGACGGCCGGGCTGGCTCCGCAGTTCCGGGTACGCGGCGACCTGCGTCCGGTGCCCGGCGCGGCCAAGCTCAGCGGAGCCGACACCGAGGCGCTGCTTGCCGAGGTGCTCAGCCCGGCCCAGTTCAGCGAGTTCGCCGGCCAGCACGAGTACGACTTCTCCTTCAGCTGGCGCAACGAGGCCCGGATCCGCGGCAACGCCTTCAGCCAGCGGGACGAGACCACCCTGGCGCTGCGGATGATCCCGCGCGAGATCCCGACCATGCAGCAACTGGGCCTGCCGCCGGTGCTGACAGATTTCACCCGGCAGCACCAGGGTCTGGTGCTGGTCACCGGGCCCACCGGTTCGGGCAAGTCCACCACGCTGGCGGCGATGATCGACCAGATCAACACCCACCGGGCCTGCCACATCCTGACCATCGAGGACCCGATCGAGTACGTGCACGAGCACAAGCTCTCGGCGGTCAGCCAGCGCGAGGTCGGCGCGGACACCGCGTCGTTCTCCGACGCGCTGCGCGCGGCCCTGCGGGAGGACCCGGACGTGGTGCTGGTCGGTGAGATGCGCGACCTGGACTCGATCCGGTTCGCCCTCACCATCGCCGAGACCGGTCACCTGGTCTTCGCCACCCTGCACACCAACGACACCGCGCTGGCGCTGTCGCGGATCGTCGACGTCTTT
>DASZEI010000298.1:0-2597 GCA_035940975.1 Jatrophihabitans sp.
AAAACCACCAGCACCACCAACCCGAGCAGCGGCAACGGCAGCTCGCTCGGATCGGGCCACTTGTCCGTGTTCACCCCGGCCACCAGGACCGCGCCGAGCAGGATCACCAACTGGAACAAGAAGTTCACCACCGCGGCGCCGGTGGCGGCCAGCGGGAACAGCTCGCGCGGGAAGTAGACCTTCTTCACCAGGCCGGCGTTGAAGACGATCGAGGTGGTGGCGGTGCTCAGGATCTCGGAGAACAGCGTCCAGACGGCCAGGCCGCAGAATATGTAGACACCGTAGGCAGGAATGGAGCCGGCGCCGAGGAACTTGCCGATCACCAGCCAGTAGACCGCGAGCTGCACCAGCGGCAGCAGCAGGCTCCAGACGAAGCCCAGCACCGAGTCCTTGTACTTGACCTTGAGTTCCTTGCGGATCAGGTTGCCGAGCAGCTCGCGGTACTGCCAGACCTCGACGACGGTCTCACCGAAGCCGGAGAAGAAGCTGCGCGGCGCGTTCACCCGCGTAAGCGGCTGATCCGGCGCATCCAGCCCCGGGGTCGTCCGCTCCGGCAGCTTCATTCCGGCTGCGGTCATGGTCCTCATTCTCATCGTCGCCGTGCTTCCCCGCCCAGGTAGTCGGGGAGCCCGTCAGGCTGACTGCCAACCGCACATCCTACGACCATCAGCCGATGGTCGGTCCCAGCGCGCCTGGGCACGGGCGGATTGCTGGCGGCGTGCTCAGTTGTCGGGGTTGTCGACGTTGCCCCGCCAGCCGCCTTCCTCCTGGCCGCGGCTCTCGATGTAGTCCTTGAACCGATCGAGGTCGGCCTTCACCTGGTGGTCATCGACGCCGACCAGCGCGCCGGCCTTCTCCACGATGCCCTCGGCCTCCCAGTCGATCTGCACGGTGACCCGGCTCTGGCCCTCGCCCAGCCGGTGGAAGGTGACCACGCCGGCATGGGTGGTGCCGTCGGTGCTCTTCCAGGCCACCCGCTCGTCCGGGTGCTGCTCGGTGATCTCGGTGTCGAACTCGCGGGTCACGCCGCCGATCTTGGTCACCCAGTGCGAGTGCGTGTCGTCGATCTGGGTGATCGACTCCACCCCGCCCATGAAGTGCGGGAAGCTCTCGAACTGCGTCCACTGGTTGTAGGCGGTCCGCACCGGTACCGACACGTCGATCGACTTGGTCACGCTAGGCATATCCGGCCCCTCTCATCACGGGGTCCCTGCGGTTTGAAGGCCCCGACCACCCGGGCCGGCCGATCAGCGGGCCGGGCCAGGACGGTTGCTCCCACCCTACTAAGACCCCGGCGGCCGATCCGCTGGGCCGTACCCCGGTGCGCTGCCATGATCGGGGGGTGACGGATGCGCTGGTGATCGGCGGCTCGAGCCAGATAGGTGCGGCGATCGGCCGGGTGCTGGCCGGCCTGGGCCACCACGTCATGCTGTGGGGTCGGGACCCGAACCGGCTGGAGCAGGCCGCCGGGACGATCCGCCACGCCGGTGGCCGGGCGGCCGGCATGGTCGTCGACGTCAGCGACCGGACGGCGCTGCGGGGCGCGGCCGAGCAGTTCACCGGGTCGCCCTTGACGGCGGTGGTGTGGGCCGCGGGCCTGTTCGACTGGGCCGATGCCGACCAGGCGGAGCCCGATACCTGGGACCGGCTCTTCGACGTCAACCTGGCCGCGGCAGCGGCGGCGACCCGGCTGCTGCTGCCGGCGTTGCTGGCCGGCTCCCCCAGCTCGCTGATCTACCTCGGCTCCGCCGCGTCCCGGCAGCCGTTCGCGCACAACGCCGCCTACGTGGCCAGCAAGCACGGACTGGCGGGGCTGGCCGGCGCGGTCTGGCTCGACGTGCGCGACCGCGGCGTGAAGGTGAGCCTGGTCTCGCCCGGCCTGGTCGCGGCCGGTGCCGGCCTGGGCTCACCGCAGGGCCAGGCCGGTCCGGAACAGCTGCTGCAGCCCGAGGACGTCGCGTCGGCGGTCCGCTTCGTGGTGACCTTTCCCGAGCGTGGCTGCCCGACCGAGATCAGGCTGGAACCGCAACGTCCGGCATGACGGCCTTGCTCGTCACAGCCGGACCCACTCGCACAGCCGCCCCCTCACAGCTGGGCCGGCCTTACAGCTGGCCACTCACAGCTGGGCGAGATCGGCCTCCACCATGGCGGTGACGATGCCGGCGAAGTCCAGGGTCGGCGCCCAACCCAGCACCGCCCGGGCTTTCCCGGCGTCGCCGCGCTGCTCGGCGGCGTCCACCGGCCGGACGAAGGACGGATCCAGCTCGACCCTGGACTGCCAGTCGTCGATGCCGGCCGCGGCGAAGGCCGCCGCCACGAACTCGGCCACCGAGTGCGACGTGCCGGTCGCGATCACGTAGTCGTCGGCCTGCTCGTGGCGCACCGCCCGGACCATCGCCTCGACGTAGTCCGGCGCCCAGCCCCAGTCCCGCCGGGCATCCAGGCTGCCCAGCGACAGCCGATCCTGCCGGCCGGCCGCGATCCGGGCGGCCGCGCAGGCCTGCGCCCGCAACGCGGCGGCCCTGTTCGTGCCCTGCCACCGCGTGCTCGGCTCGGACGGCGGACTCGGCGGCTTCCGCTGGGGAACGCCGGTCAAG
>DASZEI010000299.1:0-7263 GCA_035940975.1 Jatrophihabitans sp.
AGGGCCAGCGCCAGCCGGTCGGCCGCGCTGCGCCGGCCACGCCGGGCCGGGGACACCAGGCCGACCTGGCTGGCCCGGATGCTCAGCCGCCGCGAGTGGAACGCGCCACCTAGCGAGAGGTCGACGGCGCGGTCGCCGTACCAGCTCAGTTCGAGCACGCCGCCCTCGGGTGCCAGCAGCTCCAGTGAGCGCTGCAACCCGGCGGCACTCGCGCTGGCGTGCACGACCAGATCCCGCTCGCCCGCGGCGTCGGCCGGCAACGCGAAGCCGACGCCGAGCGCGGCGGCCACCTCGGCCCTGGCCGGGTCGACGTCGACCAGTTCGACGTCCACGCCGGGAAACCGGCCGGCCAGCCGCGCGACGCAGCAGCCGACCATGCCGGCACCGACCACGCTGATCCGGTCGCCCAGCAGCGGGGCGGCATCCCACAGCGCGTTGATCGCGGTCTCGACCGTGCCGGCCAACACCGCCCGGACCGGCGGCACCCGCTCGGGCACCACGGTCACCGCCGAGGCCGGCACCACGTACGCGCTCTGGTGCGGGTACAGGCAGAAGACGGTCCGGCCGGCCAGCGGGGCCGGGCCGCGCTCGACGACGCCGACGTTGAGGTAGCCGTACTTCACCGGCCCGGGAAAGTCGCCCTGCTGGAACGGCGCCCGCATCTCCCGGTGTTGGCTAGCCGGCACCTCGCCCCGGAACACCAGGGTCTCGGTGCCCCGGCTGATGCCGGAATGCAGGGTGCGCACCAGGACCTCGTCCGGGCCGGGCTCGGGCAGCAGCACCGGCCGGATCTCGCCCAGGCCGGGTTCGCGGAGCCAGAACGCGTGCGCGCCCGTCGGGCTAGCCATTCGCTGCACTCCTCTCGGCAGGCGCAGAAGTGAACCGAACGATCGCAGATCCCGTAGTGACCTGTGCTACCCCTATCACGGAGGCGCTGTGCGCGCAGTTCAGATCGGACCGGTGATCGGGCTGACCGCCCTGCTGGCGCTGCTCGCCGCGCTCGCCGGGACGGTCGGCCTGGGCGCGGCCGGCTGGGCGACCGGCGCCGGCTGCGGGGTGATCGCGAGCGTGGTGCTCGCCCGGGCGCTGGCCCAGCATGGGGTCGCTGAGCTGGGGCCGGCCGATCGGGTGACGCTGACCCGGGCGGTGCTGGTCGGCGGGGTGGCGGCGCTGACCGCGGACTCGTTCGGCGGGGCGGTGTCGGTCCCGGCTCTGGTGGCGCTGGCGGCCGTCGCGCTGGTGCTCGACGGCGTCGACGGCTGGGTCGCCCGCCGTACTGCCACGTCCTCGACGCTCGGCGCTCGCTTCGACATGGACGTCGACGCGTTCCTGATTCTGGTGCTCAGCGGCTACGTCGCGCGCTCGCTCGGGGCCTGGGTGCTGCTGATCGGGCTGGCCCGCTACGGCTTCGTCGCGGCCGGCTGGCGGCTGGCCTGGCTGCGCGCGCCGGCGCCGCCGCGCTACTGGTGCAAGGTGGTCGCGGCCACCCAGGGCGTGGTGCTGACGGTGGTGGCCGCCGGCATCGCGCCGCGCTACCTGAGCGTCGCCGCCGTCGCGGTGTCACTGGTGATGCTGGCCGAGTCGTTCGGCCGCGAGGCGTGGGGGAAGTGGCGGTGCCGGAGCGTGCGGCCGGGCCCGATCGTGGTGACCCTGCTCGGCGAACAGGTCCGGGCAGGGTGACCACCAGTCGTCCTGGCCTGTTCCGTGCGGTTGACGGACCGGGAGTGCGCGCGGTGTCGGCCGGGCTGCTCACCGGGCTGGCCGGCCTGCTGGTGTGGATCGCCCTGGTCGCGCCTGACCAGCAAGATCGCTGGACGCCCGCGGCGTTCCTGCGGCTGCCGATCGAGGGGCTCGTCCTGCTCGCCGCCGTCCTGGTGCTGCGTGGCCGGGCCCGGCAGCTGGTGGCGGTGCTCGCCGGAGTGGCGCTCGGCGTGTTGCTGATCCTGAAGGTCCTCGACGTCGGCTTCGTCGCGGCGCTGGGGCGCCCGTTCCACCCGGTCATCGACCGGGGCTACTTCGACTCGGCCGCGAGCCTGCTCGGCGACTCGATCGGCCGGGGCAAGGCTGTTGCCGTCCTGGTGGCCGGCGCCGTCCTGGGCGTCGCGGTGCTGGTCGCGATGCCGTTGGCGGTGCTGCGGTTGACCCGGCTGGTGGAGCGGCACCGGGTGGCGGCGATCCGGACGGTCACGGTGCTCGGCCTGGTCTGGCTGAACTGCGCAGTGCTCGGAGTGCAGCTGATCACCGGCTCGCCGGTCGCCTCCACCGACGCGGCGGGGCTGGCCTGGAGCCGCGCGAGCCAGGCGCGCGCCGACCTTCGGGATGAGCGGACGTTCGCCGAAGCGGTCGCGGTGGACCCGGTGCGCGACACCCCGGCCGACCAGTTGCTGACCGGGCTGCGCGGCAAGGACGTGCTGATCGCCTTCGTCGAGAGCTACGGGCGGGTGGCGGTGCAGGACTCGGCCTTCTCCTCCGGGGTGAACGCGGTGCTGGACGCCGGGACCAGCCGGTTGAACGCGGCCGGTTTCTGCTCGCGCAGCGCCTTTCTGACCTCGCCCACGTTCGGCGGGATCAGCTGGCTGGCGCATTCCACCCTGCAGTCCGGGCTGTGGATCGACAACCAGCTGCGCTACGACCGGCTGGTCAGCAGCGACCGCTTCACGCTCAGCCAGGCGTTCCGGCGGGCCGGTTGGCGGACGGTGTCCGACGTGCCGTCAGACGAGCAGGACTGGCCGGAGGCCGAGTCGTTCTACCACTACGACAAGACCTACGACGCCCGCAACGTGGGCTATGCCGGGCCGAAGTTCAGCTATGCCAGCATGCCCGACCAGTACACCCTGGCGGCGTTGCGGCGCCTGGAACTCGCGCCGCGCGACCGGGCCCCGGTGATGGCCGAGATCGACCTGGTGTCGAGCCACACCCCGTGGGCGCCGCTGCCCCGGCTGGTCGACTGGGACGCGGTCGGCGACGGCTCGGTGTTCGGCCCGATGCCCGCCCAGGGCGCGTCTGCCGCACAGGTGTGGCGCGACCCGAACCGGGTGCGGGCCGCCTACGGGCAGTCCATCGAGTACTCGCTGGCCAGCCTGATCTCGTTCGTGCAGACCTACCACGACGACAACCTGGTGCTGATCGTGCTGGGCGATCACCAGCCGGCCACCATCGTGTCCGGGTCTTCGGCCGGCCGGGACGTGCCGATCTCGATCATCGCCCACGACCCGGCGGTGCTGGACCGGATCTCGGGATGGGGCTGGCAGGACGGCCTGCGGCCCCGCCCGGACGCGCCGGTCTGGGCGATGGACGCCTTCCGCGACCGGTTCTTGACGGCCTACGGGCCGCGGTCGGCTGAGTTGGCTGCGGCGGGTGGGTCGTCCTCGGCTCCGGACTCGCCTGCGGCGGGCGGGTCGTCCCCTGCTGCGGGGTCGCCTGCGGCGGGTGGGTCGTCCCCTGCCGCGGGGTCGCCGGCCGGGCAACGGAGCGGGCCATGTGGCGGTTAGCCGAACTGGCCTACCGTGTGGTCATGACGACGTTCGACGACGTGGCCCGGATGGCCGCCGAGCTGCCGGAGGTCACCGAGGGCAGCCGGCACGGCAACCGGACCTGGTTCGTGAACGGCAAGGGATTCGCCTGGGAGCGGCCGTTCAGCAAGGCCGACCTCAAGCGGTTCGGCGACGCCACGCCACCGCAGGGCCCGATCCTGGCGGTCCGGGTCGCCGACCTGAACGAGAAGGAAGCCGTGCTCGCGGCCAACCGCGCCGGCTTCTTCACCATCGCGCACTTCAACGGCTATCGCGCCGTGCTCATCGAGCTCGACAAGGTCGGTGCGAAGGCGCTGCGGGAGGCGATCGTCGACGCGTGGCTGGCCTGCGCGCCGCCCAAGCTCGCCGAGCAGTACCTCAAGCGGTAGCGGGTCCGTCGCGGCAGCGACCGCGGAGCGTGCCGACCCGCCGAGTCGGACGGCGGCGGGTGTCCCCGGTGGGCGCCGCGGGTGGGTGCAGGATGGGCGGATGAGCAATGACGACATTCGCGACGGCGTCCCGCTGACGCATCTCGATCAAGCGCTGTTCGAGGACGCCGGTGCCTCCAAGCGCGAGTTCGTGGACTATCTCGACGCGGTCGCCGACCGGATGCTGCCGGGTCTGCGGGACCGGCCGCTGTCGGTGGTGCGGATCCTGCGCGGGCAGGGCGCGTTCATGCAGAAGAACCTCCCGAAGTACACCCCGGACTGGGTGCGGACGGTGCCGGTGTGGGCTGAGGCGTCCAAGCGCGAGATCCGCTACGCGCTGTGCAACGACCGCCCGACGCTGCTGTGGTTCGCCAACCAGCGGGCGGTCGAGTACCACCCGACGCTGTTCCGGATCGACGAGCGGGACCGGCCGACGCACCTGGTGCTGGACATCGACCCACCGGAAGGGGCGGCGTTTTCCGTTGCGCTGCAGGCGGCGTTGCTGGTTCGCCAGGCGCTGGCCGATGCCGGGATGGCGGGCGCGCTCAAGACGAGTGGGGCCAAGGGCGTGCATGTGATGGTGCCGCTGGCGGGCGCGAGCACCGAGGAGGTGGCCGCCGCGACCCGGGCGCTGGCGGTGCGGGCCGAGCGGCTGGATCCGGAGCTGGCCACCACGGCGTTCGTGCGGGAGGACCGGGAGGGCAAGGTGTTCCTCGACTCGACCCGCGCCGGTGGCGCGTCGGTGGTGGCGGCGTACAGCCCGCGGCTGCGTCCCGGGGTGCCGGTGTCGTTCCCGCTGGACTGGGATTCACTCGATGGCGTCCAGCCGGGTGATTTCACGGTGCACACCGCGCTGGCGTTGCTGGGCTCGGGTGACCCGTGGGCCGAACGGATGCCCGAGCCGCAGGCGTTGAACGCCGGGCTGGTCGAGGAGGGCCGGCTGATCCCGATCGCCCGGGTGGCCGCCATGCACGAGGGCAAGCGGCGGGCCCGCGCGCGGCGGGAGTCGGAGGCTCCGGCCGGGGAAGTCGCCGAAGCCGCCGACCAGTCACCCGAGGCGCCTGCCTGATCGGGCTCGCCCTTGCGGGCTTGCTACCGCCAGGC
This sequence comes from Jatrophihabitans sp., assembly GCA_035940975.1. GTDB lineage: Bacteria > Actinomycetota > Actinomycetes > Mycobacteriales > Jatrophihabitantaceae > Jatrophihabitans_A. Next base: position 5,045 of record DASZEI010000299.1, read on the forward strand.
TGGCATCTCCTGCAGGATCCAGCCGTTGCCGTCCGGATCGTCGAAGGTCACGAAGTTGCCCCACGGCTGCACGTCCACTTCGCTGGCCTGCACGCCGTGGTCGAGCAGGTGCTGGCGGGCCGCCGCCGCGTCCGGCACCACCACCTGCACGCCGCGCTGGGTGCCCGGCGCCATCTGGGTGATGCCGGTGCCGAACGCGATCGAGCAGGCCGACCCGGGCGGGGTCAGTTGGACGAAACGCAACTGCTCGTTGACCTGCTGGTCGTGGTCGGCGTGGAAGCCGACCTGGTCGACGTAGAAGGCCTTGGCGCGGTCGACGTCGGACACCGGGATGAATATGAGTTCGATCTTCCAGTCCATGCCCAGCAATCTAGGGCAGGGGTCTGACAACTATCGAGCGTGCCGTCGGCGGCGACCCGGGTGCAGCCCGGCTTGCGCGTTATCCGCGAGCCGGGCCGCACCGGTGCGATCGTTAGGGCTCGAGCCCCGGACGGTCGTCGAACAGCTGCACCCAGCGCCCGTCGAAGCCGCCGTTCGCGGCTGTGTACCAGGCGCCACGCAGCCAATCGCCGTTCTCCTCGGTGCTGTCGGTGTCGACCGTCCCGTCATGGACGAAGAAGTCGTGCTGCCACCAGTAGGAGTTGGGCGAGTCGTAGCGTCCGCTTGCCATCTGGCGGGTCCAGCTGGAGTTGTCGGTGCCCACTCCCTCATAAGCCTTGAAGTCGTCGCTGTCGGGAGGGTTGTCCTCATCCGCCTCGGCGGAGTACGCGCCGTAGAACCAGTCCTTGAGTAGCTGCGCGTTGCGTTCGTCGCTCAGGTCGGAGGCCCCGTTGTCACGGGACCGGGTGTAGAAGCGCTGGCGGCCGGCGGGAACATCGATCGCTCCGGCCTCGTTCACGACCGGGGACTCGAGGACGATGTCGCCTGCCTTGTCCGACAGCCAGTTCGTGGACCAGGCCGGGTTGCCCGACCAGTGGGTCAGGGTGATGTCGGCGATGTCCTGCAGTTCATAGGTGATCCGCTTCGACTGATACCAGTCGATGGTGTTCTCGTTGTCGTAGCCGCTGGTCAAGGTCGAGGCGTTGGAGAAGTTCAGCGGCTTCGCGCCCCAGGCGCTGACCGCCGCTGAGGATGACTGCGGGACGAAGATGTAGTGCACGTTCTCGTTGACGTCCTTGCCGCTGATCTCGACCTCGGCATTGTCGGTCACGGGCTGACTGGCGATCACGGGGTAGGAGTCGTTGGAATACCGCAGCTCGTGCCCGTGCGTGGCCAGAACGCTGCCGGCCTCGTCGGCCTGCCAGACCATCAGGTGCTTGCCGGTCGTGGTGTTCATGAAATTGAAACCGAAGTCGCCGCGCTTGCGGATGATGTCCTCGGAGTGGTGGGTGATCGTCGAGGTGTTCACGTACTCACCGGTCGCCCCCGGGGTGCCGGTGGCGTTGCGCACGACCAGCTCGATCCGCTCCCAGTCGTGGATATCGGAGCCATCCTTGTCCGCCGCGTGGTAGACGTGATAGAGCAGCACGAGCGACTTGGTGGTGCCGTTCATGTACTCGATCAGCGAGGTGTAGATCGTCGGGCGGATCCGCCACTTGGCGTACGGGCTGGTGGTTGCCTTGGCCGCTGACGCGGCGGCGTACTGGTTGACGTTGAGCCAGTTGACTCGGTTCGTCGCGAAGTTGTGGTCCTGGTCGAAGTCGAAGTTCGTCAACCAGTCGCGGCCGGCGGCGCCGTTGTTCTCATTGGCTCGCTTGAAGATCACCGGCGCGTAGTAGTTCAAATAGGCCTGCCGCTGCGCCTTCGTCAGGAGCGGCACGACGGCATGGGCCTCGTCCCGGTGCCCGATCAACGGCAGGGTCGCCAAGACGAGCATCGCGAGTAGCAGTGCTCGCAGCAATGTCCGCGGCGACGTTCGCGGGGACCGGGCAGGACGGGGGCTGGACGGGATGGGCGTGCAGAACCGCACATTCACTCCTGGGATTTGTGAGGGCGTCCGACCACGAGCCACTCAGGCATCGAGTCCGACGGGGGCAGGCAATACCCTACATTATGTGGGGGATCATCCCGAATCGGTGGGTTCGTGGATCGCTGGCCTACACTCAGCCCCGGGTCTCGGCGAATCACCGGTTTGTTCTTACCTGGAAGGATTATCCGATGGTCAGGTTCGCGGTGGGGTGGCGGGTGCTAGCGCTGCTGCCACTCGTCGCTGCCAGTTG
>DASZEI010000300.1:0-6482 GCA_035940975.1 Jatrophihabitans sp.
ATGCCGTCGGCGGCCAGCGTCTCGGCCGCCGCCTCCGCGATGTCGGCAGGCCGCTCGTAGGGCAGTTGCGCCGTGCGCAGCACCGCCTCGATCTCGACATCGCTCCACTGCCGGCCGAGGTCCGCGCCGGGCATCGGGGCAGCCGGCTCGCCGAGTTGCCAGCTGCCGGCGAGGGCGGCTCCCAGAGCGGTGCCGGCGTCGCCCGCGGCCGGTTGCACCCACACCTGCTCGAAGCCGCTCTCGCGCCACAACCGGGTATTGGCAACGCAGTTCAACGCGACACCGCCGGCCAGCGCGAGCCTGCTGCTGCCGGTCTGCTCGCGCAGCCAGCGGGCCAGGTCGAGCAGCACCTCTTCCAGGACGGCCTGCAGGCTGGCCGCCAGATCGGCGTGCTCGGCGGCCCACGGCTCGTCCGGCAGGCGCTTCTTGGCCAGCGAGTTCCAGTCGACGCCGCGAGTGCGGAAGCCACCGTCGGAGCAGGCGTGCACCAGGGGGCGAAGGTCGTCGAGGTAGCGCGGCGTGCCGTAGGAGGCCAGCGCCATCACCTTGAACTCATCCGAACTCCGCAGGAAACCGAGGTGTTCGGTCGCGTCCTCGTAGAGCAGCCCCAGTGAGTGCGGCAATTGCTGGCTGTAGAGGGTGTGCAATTCCCCTTGTGCGTAAAGGCCTGCCAGCGAGCTGTGCCGCTCACCACGGCCGTCGAGCACCAGCACGGCGCAGTCACCGCCGAAGGGAGCCGCGAGGCCCGCCGAGGCCGCGTGTGCCACATGGTGGGCCACGAAACGCACCTGCGAGGGATCCAGGCCCGGCAACGCGCCGGCCAGAAAATCCGGAGCGGCGATCGCGTAGCGCTGCCGGAGCTCGTCCCACGGATCGAACACGTCGAGCTCCTGCGGGGGCAGATGCAGCGCCGGGTCGAAGGAATAGGTCACTGCGTCCAGGTCACTGGGCTTCAAGCCGGCCTGTTGCAGACACCAGACGGCCGACAGCTCGGGCAATTCCCATGCCGAGAAGGGCACCGGGCGCTTGCCGTGCTTACGCCTGCTGAACCGTTCCTCCTCGGCGGCAGCGACGATCCGGCCGTCCACGATCAGCGCAGCCGCAGGATCGTGGTACAGAGCATTGATGCCCAGGATTCGCATTTTCCCCGCCGTCGTCGACACATCTGCGAGCGCGGCCGCACGAGCGATCAGGTAAAGTCAGCGAAAAGTAGGGGCGGTGTTGTTCACCGCTGCTCGATGGTCACGTCCAATCGAGATGCTGCCGCAAGCTGTTAGCCCAGCCGGAACCGACTCTAGGTCAGAGAAGCGCTTCTCCGCCAGCGCTCACCCGAAACCGGTGACCGGGCCCTGATCGAGGATGGCGTCGATGGTGCGCCGAATGCCCTCGTCCCAGCTGATTCTCGGCCGCCAGCCCAGTTCGCGCTCGATCAGGCTGGTGTCCGGACGGCGCACCAGCGGGTCGTCGACGGGCAACTCGATGAACCGGATCGCCGAAGCCGAACCGGTGACGGCGACGATTTCTTCGGCAATCCGCAGAATGGTCATCTCATCCGGGCTTCCGACGTTGACCGGGCCGGCCAGGTCGCTGGCAGCGACTGCCAGGACGCCGGCCACCGTGTCGTCGACGAAGCACACCGACCTGGTCTGGCTGCCGTCGCCGGCCACCGTCAGCGGCTGACCGGCCAGCGCCTGCTGGATGAAAGTCGGGATCGCCCGGCCGTCGTCGGCGCGCATCCGGGGCCCGTAGGTGTTGAAAATCCTCACGATCGCGGTGTCCACGCCATGGGTGCTGCGGTAGGCCACCGTCAGCGCCTCGGCGAACCGCTTGGCCTCGTCGTAGACCCCGCGTGGACCGACCGGATTCACGTGACCCCAGTAGTCCTCCGGCTGCGGATGCACCTGCGGATCGCCATAGGTTTCCGACGTGGAGGCCAGCACGAACCGGGCCCCCTTGTCCTTGGCCAGCCCGAGGGCGTGCAAGGTGCCGATACTGCCGACTTTCATGGTCTCGATCGGCAACCGCAGGTAGTCGGCGGGCGAGGCCGGTGAGGCGAAGTGCAACACCAGGTCGACGGGGCCGGGCACGTGCAGGTAGTCGGTGACATCGCACTTGATCAGCCGAAAGCCGTCGTGGGAGCGCAGGTGGGCCAGGTTGTCCGGCCTGCCGGTCAGGAAGTTGTCCAGGCAGGTGACCTCGGTGCCGGCCGCGATCAGCTCCTGGCACAGGTGCGAGCCGAGAAAGCCGGCCCCGCCGGTGACCACCGCATGCCCGTAGGACCTCACCGGTGGCTGCCTGACAGCGAAAAGCCTTTCCGCGCTGGAGATCCACCTGCCTGGTACGACCGCATGGCTGCCTTCCTGGTCGGCATCGCCGGGACTGCTTCTTGAGCGGTGCCGCTGCTGTCCGTAGTCACTCAGCAACCCCTGAGCGTCAGCCTAGAGGCACCACCCGAACCGGACAACGTGTGCGCTCACCGCTCTCTCATCCGGTCGGTGCTCTCAGCCGGTGCTTCGAGGGCATGGTGCTCCCACTTCGAGGAGGCGGTGCTCTCAGATCGGTGCTTTGACGGCGAGCGTGCCGGACCGGGCACGGCGCGGCTGGGCAGCCGCGGCGCTGGCGAGATGGAAAGACAGGTCGGCCTCCGGCCTGGCCCGGCTGTAGAGGTAACCCTGCGCCGTCTGGCAGCCGTACTGTGCCAGCAGGCGGGCCTGGGCGGCGGTCTCGACACCCTCGGCGACCACGGCCAGGCCCAGCGTCTTGCCGATCTCCAGGATGGCGGCCACCACCGCGGTGCAGCCGGTGTCGGTGCCCAACCCGGCGATGAACCTGAGGTCGATCTTGAGCATGTCCACCGGCAGCTCGGTGATCCGGGTGAGGCTGCTGTAGCCGGTGCCCAGGTCATCGATCGCGATCCGGATGCCCAGCTCGCGCAGGCTGCTCAGATCCTTGCGCAGCGAGTCCGCGATGAGCGGCATGTGCGTCTCGGTCAGTTCGAGCACCAGCCGGCTGGCCGGCACTGCGTACTCGGCCAGCGCGGTGAGCACGTCCTCGATGAGATTGCCCGTCTCCAGCTGGCGTCCGGAGATGTTGACGTGCACGTCGGGGGCCCGGTTGCCGAGCTGGTCTGCCCAGCTGGCAGCCATCCGACAGGACTCGTGCAGCGCTCGCCGGCCGATCGGGATCATCAGCGCGCTGCTCTCGGCGACATCGAGGAATTCGGCGGGGCCCAGCACGCCACGACGCGGATGGTTCCAGCGCAGCAGGGTTTCCACCGCCACGATCTGGCCGGAGCGAAGGTCCAGCACCGGCTGGCCGTACATCACCAGCTCGTCGGCGCTCAGCGCCGTTTCCAGTTGCGGACGCAGCCGGCTGCTGCGCGCGGCCCTGGCCTGTTGCTGCGGGTCGGTAACGGTGACCCGGTCCCGGCCGGCCCGCTTCGCGGTATACATTGCCGCATCGGCGGTGGCCAGGCCGATGCTGGCGCTGATGGTGAAGGCGCCCGAGGGCAGCAGGAACGGCTCGCGCAGCGCCTTGAGCACCCGGTCGGCAACGGCCCCGAGGTCCGCACCGTCGGTGAGGTCGGTGCAGAGGATCGCGAACTCGTCACCGCCGAGCCGGCCGACGGTGTCACCCGGCCGTACCGAATCGCACAGCCGGCCGGCCACCTGCACCAGCAACTCGTCACCGGCGGCGTGCCCGGCTCCGTCGTTGACCTGCTTGAACCCGTCCAGGTCGAGGTAGGCCACCCCGACTCCGCGGGCCGAGCGGACGCTGCTCACCAGCGCGTGCTCCAACCGGTCCAGCAGCAGGCTGCGGTTGGCAAGGCCGGTCAGGCCGTCGTGCAGCGCCTGGTGGGTGAGTGCCGCCTCGGCCCGCTTGCGCGCGGTGATGTCCTCGACCAGCGAGATGGCATACGGCGCGCTGCCGTCCGCCGGGGTCACGGTCGAGGTCGAGAGCAGCCCCCACAGGTCGCTGCCGTCGGCGTGCCGGTAGAGCGTCTCGCGGCGTACCTGGGTGATGTCACCGCGCACCATCGCCCGCAGGGCCGCCTTGGTGGCCTCGGCATCCTCAGGAATCGACAGGCCCACCACGTCCAGCGCCAGCAGTTGCTCCTCGGTGTAGCCGGTGAAGCTGCACATCGCCTGGTTGGCCCGCATCAGCTGGCCGGCTGAGGCCGGAGCCAGCGACACCATGCACATCCCCACCGAGGCGGCGTCGAAGGCCAGCCGGAACCGCTGCTCGCTCTCCCGCAGCGCGAGCTCCGCCTGCCGCTGGCTGGTGACGTCGCCGGCCACTGCGATGTAGCCCGAGAGCGAACCGTCCGGAGCGGTCATCGCGGTGACGGTCAGCTCGACCTGCAGCCGGCGCCCGGTACTCGTCAGGTAGGTCCACTGCCGGGTCTCGGGATGCCCGGTGTCAGCATCTCGGATGAACAGGCGGAAGTCGGCCTCGACGCCGAGTTCGGCGGCCCGCCGGGCGATCTCGGCCGGGTCGTGCAGCGCGAGCGGGCTGGTGCCCAGCATCTCCTCCTCGGTGTAGCCGAGCATCTGCTGCGCGCCGGTGTTGAACACCGTGATCCGGCCCAGTGGATCGGTGCCGATGATCGACATGCAGCTGGCGGCGCCCAGCACTCCGCGGTACAGGTCTCGGGCGGTTGCCAGCTCGCGCGCCGAGTGGCGGGCTTCGGTGACGTCGTGCGCGGTGCCGCTCATCCGGATCGGTGTGCCGTGCTCGTCCAGCTGTACCCGGCCCCGGCCATGCACGACGCGGGCCCGCTCAGCCACCGGCGTGAGCCCGAACTCCAGCTCGTAGGGCTGCCTGTCGGTCAGCGCGGTTCGGACCGCGGCCATCAGCCGCGCCCGGTCCGAGGGCTGCACCAGTGACAGCCAGCTCTGCAGGCTGGGCCGGAACACTTCGCGGCGCACCCCGAAGATCCGGTACATCTCGGCTGACCAGACCATCTCCGAGGTGGCCAGGTCCCAGGTCCAGGACCCCAGGGTCGCCAGCCGCTGCGCCTCGGCCAGCGCCTCCTCGCGCTCGGCGGCGGCCGCCAGCGCGCCGTCGCGGGCCTGGCCGCTCAGCACCAGGATCAGCGTTGCCAGGCAGATCACCGCCAGCAGGGTCTGCAGCGCCCATTGCCGGTGCTGCGGGTCACTGATCGAGCCCAGCGCGCCGTGCCCGCCCAGCGTGCCGATGGTGGCCAGCACCGCGGCCAGCAGTGCCGAGATCATCGCTCGCAACGCGCCCAACCGGGCCGCACCCCACAGCAGCGGCGGCAACACCAGGAAGGCCTGGCCGGCGGTGTGGGCCGGCAGGAAGATCCACCATGCGGCACCGGTCACCAGGCCGAGTTGCGCGATCCATTCGGCATTGCGCCGGCCGTGCCCGAACTCCTCCCAGACAGCCGGTCCGGTGGGCACCAGCAGCAACGGGGCCAGCAGGACCAGCCCGAGGCCGTGGCTGAGCACGTAGCCGCAGGTGCCGGCCACCAGCGGGTCGCCGGCCCCCAGGTAGCGCAGGGCCACCACCGAGGCCGCGGCGCTGACGCCCAGCGCCGCGCCGGTGATCAGCCTGAGGCCGTCGGCGACGCTGGACAGCGGCCTGGACCGGTGCGCCACGCCACCGGCCAGGAAGCGGGCGGCGGTCGCGCATTCGAGCACGCTGGCCACCGCGTAGCACGAGCTGGCCCACACCGAGGTGCCGACCAGCAGCCTGCCGAGCCCGCTGCTGAAGGCGACGCCCGCGAGCAGGTAGGGCCACCAGCGCCGCGGTGAGCGCGCCAGCACCGCCAGCGACAACCCGGCCGCGGGCCACCAGGCGCCGGTGGCCAACGCCGGATGGCGCAGCAGCCGGGCAGCGAACACGCTCAGCGCCAGGACGGCCAGTGCCATAGCCAGTCCGGCCAGCCACGGCATCCACGCCGCCCGGCCGGCCGATTGCCGAGGCGGACCTGATCGCACAGCCATCCCTTTCATACCGGTTCCATGTCGAGATCACACATCGACCAAACAGGTAGACACTTGACACCGGGCTGCCTGCCCGGCCGCTGGACAGGTGCCGGGCGCCTCCCGGCGCGGCGATCACCGGTTCCCTGTTGCCCGGCGCCGGCATGTTCTAAGTTGGAAGAACGGCTCAAGTACGAGCCGAATGGCGCGGCCATGGCCGCCACCGGCAGCCGGGTTGCAGAGTTGCCGCCACCAGCCCGCTTTCCAGCGCATCGCGTGATTGCCCACTCACGGGCTGGTCAGCGCCTGGCAGCCGAGCACGAAGGGACATCGTCATGACCGACAAGCAGGACGGCCACGCATCGCAGGCAGCACAGGAAGCCGACGCGGTGGACGAGGTCAGCCGCAACACCAAGAGCCAGACCACCGCGGCCAGTTACACCACCACCGACCACGACGTGATCCGGGCCTGGGCCGAGGCCCGGGGCGGCCGGCCGGCGACGGTGTCGGGAACCGAGGACTCCGGTCAGGGCG
>DASZEI010000301.1:0-3844 GCA_035940975.1 Jatrophihabitans sp.
CGGGCCAGCAGGTCGGCCCCCCACAACAGGACCGCGAACTTGGCGAACTCCGAGGGCTGCACGGTCAGCGGGCCCAGTTGGATCCAGCGGTGCGCCCCGTTGACGGTGACCCCGATGCCCGGCACCAGCACGCCGGCCAGGGCGATCAGCGCCAGGCCGAGCGCGGGATAGGCCACCCGGCGATAGGCCGCCGGCGACATCCGCACCGCCATCCAGAACACCGGCACGCTCAGCACGATGAACTGCACCTCGCGGATCAGCTGCGCCCACGGCGCGTCCCCGGTGGTGTGCACCGAGGCCGAGATGGTGGTCGAGGCCGACATCAGCAGGCCGAAGAACAGCAGTCCGCCGCCGGCGGCCAGCATCAGCTGGACCGAGGCGTACGGGCTTTCCAGGTACCGCCCCGAGACCCGGACCATCCGGGTGCCGCTGACCCGGTCGCGCAGCCGGCTGATCATGAGCCCGCCCGTCCGCTGCCGGGGGCGAATCCCGTTGGACGGCAAGTAGGAACGGTGTCCGGTGCGGCGTTCGAGGGTGCGGGCAGTGCCACGGCACCGGCACCGGCCGATGACGTCGCGGCGTCCACGACCTCGTGCATCTGACTATCGTCGGTCCTGGGCAGCGTGATCTTCGGGAGGCGTGTCGCGTGTCGCGCCACCGTGCGCACGATCTCACCCGGCCCGCCCCGCCACCGCGATGTGGTGGCCGCGCACCGCGCCGGACTAGCCGTGAGAGATGAATTCCGCATAGAACAAGCCTGTTCCGAAGGCGACTGCCAGCCCGCTGACGATCCAGAACCGGACGATGGTGGTCGTCTCCTCCCAGCCGCCGAGTTCGAAATGATGGTGGAACGGCGCCATCCGGAAGACCCGCTTGCCGGTGCCGGTCCGGAGCCGGGTGTATTTGAACCAGCCGGTCTGGATGACGCTGGACAGCGTCACCACCGCGAACAGGCCGCCCAGCACGACCAGCAGCAACTCGGTGCGCGACAGGATCGCCAGGCCCGCCATCAGCCCGCCGAGCGCCATCGAACCGGTGTCGCCCATGAAGATCTGTGCCGGTTTGGCGTTCCACCAGAGAAAACCGAAGCAAGCTCCCATCGCCGCCGCGGCGATCACCGCCAGATCCTGCGGATCCCGGACCGAATAGCAGCCCGACAGCTCCGGACCGGGATAGCAGCTGCTGCGGAACTGGATGAAGGTCACCAGGGTGTAGGCACCCAACACCATCGCGGCGCTGCCGGCCACCAGCCCGTCCAGGCCGTCAGTGAGGTTCACCGCGTTCGTGGTGGCGGTGATGATCAGGTAGGCCAGCAGCAGGAAGCCGACCAACCCGATCGAGATGGCGCCGATGTCGCGCACGTAGGAGATGTGCTTGGACGCCGGCGTGAGGCCCTGCTCGTTGCGGAACATCATCGCCCCGATGCCGAACAGCAACGCGACCAGCAGCTGGCCGGTGAACTTCGCCCGCGCTCGCAGGCCCAAACTGCGCCGGTGCCGCAGCTTGATGAAGTCGTCGATGAAGCCCACCGCGCCCGAGCCCAGCATCACGAACAGCAGCAGCACGCCGGAGGCGGTCGGGCCCGAATCGTGGCGTAGCGAACCGATCAGGTGCGCCATCAGGTAACCGATGATGGTGGAGCCCATGATGGCGACCCCGCCCATCGTCGGGGTGCCTCGCTTGACCAGGTGGCTCTTGGGACCGTCGTCGCGAATCTCCTGCCCGAATCCCTTGATCCGGAAGTACTTCACCACCAGTGGGGTGAACAGGATCGAGGTCATCAGCCCGAACAGCGCCGAGATCAGGATGGTTTTCATGCGGGGGCGCCGGCCGTGCTGTCGGTGCTGTCGAACCGTTGGATGAGCGCCTGCGCTACGACCTCCATCGCCGCCGACCGCGATCCCTTCACCAGTACCACGTCACCTGGCCGCAACAGCTCACCGAGCCTGGCGAGCGCCGCCGCGGCGTCCGGCACCCACTCTGACTCACCGTGGTAGGAGCCTTCGAGTGCCGCGCCGGTGGCGATCGCCCGGGCCTGCTCGCCGACCGCGATCAGTGCCGAGATGTCCAGCCCCACCAGGTGCCGGCCCAGCGCGTCGTGCTGGGCGATCGCGTCCGGCCCCAACTCGGCCATGTGGCCCAGCACCGCGATCGACCGTCGGCCCTCGGACATGGTCGCCAGCGCCTTCAGGGCTGCCCGCATCGATTCGGGGTTGGCGTTGTAGGCGTCGTTGATCACCGTGATGCCGGCTGCCGTCTCGCTGACCTGCATCCGCCATGCCGAACGCTCGGTCGCCCGCGACAGCGCCTGCGCCACCGCCGGCAGCTCCATCCCGCAGGCCAGCGCCAGCGCCGCCACGATCACCGCGTTGGAGACCTGGTGCTCGCCACGCACGTTCAGCCGGACCCCGGCCCGGCCGGCCGCGCTGACCAGCTCGAAACCGGCCCGCCCCGAGGAGTCCACCACCACTGCCTCGGCCCGCACGTCGGCGTCCGGGCGCTCGCCGGCGGTCACCACCCGGGCGCTGGTCCGCGCGGCCATCGCCGACACCAGCGGGTCGTCGGCGTTGAGCACCGCGACACCGCCGTCGGCGGCGCTGGGCAGCGCCTCCACCAGCTCGCCCTTGGCCAGCGCGATCGTCTCGACGGTGCCGAACTCGGACAGGTGAGCGCTGCCGACGTTGAGCACCGCGGCCAGCCGGGGCGCGGCGATGCCGGTCAGGTGACGGATGTGGCCCAACCCGCGGGAGGACGTTTCGAGCACCAGGTACTGGGTGTTCTCATCCGCCAGCAGCACGGTGTAGGGGTAGCCGAGTTCGTTGTTGAACGATCCCGGGGTGGCGACGGTGACCCCGGCGACGGCCAGCACCTGGGCCAGCAGGTCCTTGGTCGAGGTCTTGCCCGAGGAGCCCGTGATGCCGATGATGCTGGCGGGCAACCGCGGCGCCACCGCGCGGGCCAGTGAGGTGATCGCCGCGATCGGGTCCGCCACCGCGATCGCCGGAACCGGCACCGCACGGCTGGCCAGCACCGCCACCGCACCGGCCTCGACCGCCGCCCGGGCGTAGTCGTGGCCGTCCACCCGGTTGCCGGCGATCGCCAGGAACAGGTCGCCGGCAACCACCTTGCGGCTGTCGAACTCGACCTTGCCCGTCACCGTCCGCCCGGGGTCAGCGCCCACCAGCCGGCCGCCGACGATCGCGGCGATGTCGGCCAGGCTCAACTCGATCACAGCCGGCTCACGCCGGGTTCTGCCTCACCGGTCACCGGATCGCCGGCCGCGCGATGGCGATAGCCCTGCCTGGCAAGGGCATCGCGGGCCACCGTCACGTCGTCGAAGGCGAGCAGCCGGTCCCCGACCTGCTGCCCGGTCTCGTGCCCCTTGCCGGCGATCAGGACGGTGTCGCCGGCCCCGGCCAGCGCGATCGCCTGCTCGATGGCAGCGCGCCGGTCGCCCTCCTCGACGACCCGGGCGCGCTGGTCGGGCGGTACCGAGTTCGCGCCGGTGATCATCGCGGCCCGGATCCGGTCCGGCGGCTCCGAGCGCGGGTTGTCATCGGTCACGATCAGCACATCGGCTCCGGTGGCCGCGACCTCGCCCATCACCGCGCGCTTGCCCCGGTCCCGGTCCCCGCCACAACCGAGCACGATGATCAGCCGTCCGGCGGTGAGCGGCCGCAGCGCCTGCAACGCGCCGGCCACCCCGGCCGGTTTGTGGCTGTAGTCCACCACGACCAGGAACGGCTGGTCGCCGTCCACCCGCTCCATCCGGCCACGCACCTGGGCGGCGGCGACCGCGGGCGCCACCTCGGCCACCTGCACCCCGGCCTCGGCGAGGATCGCG
>DASZEI010000302.1:0-4490 GCA_035940975.1 Jatrophihabitans sp.
CCTCGGCCCCCGCGTCGGACTACTCCGGCCGGGAGGCGGGCTCAGTCCCGCCCGCCGTTGATGACGACGAGGTCGCGGGTACCTACGTCACCCCGCTGGTACGCAAGCTCGCCAGCGAACACGGCGTCGACCTGAACTCCCTCACCGGCACCGGGGTGGGTGGCCGGATCCGCAAGTCCGACGTGCTGTCGGCGGCCCAGGCCGCTGCCGAGCAGCGGGCCGAGGCCGAAGCCGCCGCGGCTGCCCCGCCGCCGCCGCCGGCTGCCGCACCGGCGCCCGCTGCCGCTCCGGCGGCGGCCCAGGCCGCGGCTCCGGCCGTCGACAACGCGCTGCGTGGCCAGACCGTCAAGCTGTCCCGGCTGCGCCAGGTGATCGCGGCCCGGATGGTGGAATCGCTGCAGACGTCGGCGCAGCTGACCACCGTGGTCGAGGTCGACATCACCCAGATCGCCCGGCTGCGCGAGGCCACCAAGCGGGACTTCGAGAAGCGGGAGGGCGTCAAGCTGTCCTTCCTGCCGTTCTTCGCGGTCGCGGCGGTCGAGGCGCTCAAGGCGCACCCGAACGTGAACTGCTCGGTCGACACCGAAGCCGGCACGGTGACCTACCACGAGGCCGAGCACCTGGGCATCGCGGTGGACACCGAGCGCGGCCTGCTGGTGCCGGTGATCCACAACGCCGGTGATTTCAACCTCGCCGGCATCGCCCGCAAGATCGCCGACCTGGCCGAGCGCACCCGCACGAACAAGGTGTCGCCGGACGAGTTGGGCGGCGGCACCTTCACGCTGACCAACACCGGCAGCCGGGGCGCCCTGTTCGACACCCCGATCATCAACCAGCCGCAGGTCGCGATCCTGGGAACCGGAGCGGTGGTCAAGCGTCCGGTGGTGCTCTCGGATGAGAAGCTGGGCGAGATCATCGCCATCCGCTCGATGGTGTACCTGGCGCTGTCCTATGACCACCGGATCGTCGACGGGGCGGACGCGGCCCGGTTCCTGACCACCATGAAGACCCGGCTGGAGGCCGGCGCCTTCGAGCGTGCGCTCGGGCTCAGCTGACCGGTGCGCCCAGCTGACCGGTGCGACCAGCCGAGCCGGTCGATGAAGCAGATCGGCCGGCCAGGGACGAGAACGGCCGGCCGTGATCGGATCGGCTGGCCGGTGCCAGGATCGACCGGCCTGCCGCGGCCGGACCGCCGAGGGAGTGTGCTGTGAAGCTGATCATCGCCGGGGCGTCCGGATTTATCGGCAAGGCGCTGGTCACCGACCTGCGCGGCCACGGGCACCAGGTCAGCACGCTGGTACGGCGCACCCCGACGTCGGAATCGGAGTTCGAGTGGCATCCCGACCGGGGCGAGCTGGATCCGCTGACCCTGGCTGGAGCGGATGCGGTGATCAGCCTGTCCGGGGCCGGGGTGGCCGACAAGCGCTGGTCGCAGGCCTACCGGCAGGTGCTGGTGCAGAGCCGGGTGCAACCCACCACGACCATCGCGCAGGCGCTGGCCGGCCTGCCGGCGGAGGTGCGACCCGGCACCTTCCTGTCGGCGTCGGCGATCGGCTACTACGGCGAGCGGGGCGACCAGCCGCTGCCTGAGTCCGCGACCGCCGGGACCGGGTTCATGGCCGACCTGGTGCGCCGCTGGGAAGCGGCCACCGAGGCTGCCAGCGGTGCCGGGGTGCGGGTGGCGATGCTGCGCACCGGCCTGGTGCTCAGTTCCTCCGGCGGGTTGATGAAACGGCTGGTGCCGCTGTTCAAGTTCGGAGCCGGCGGCAAGCTCGGCTCAGGCCGGCAGTACCAGTCCTGGATCACTCTCGCGGACGAGCTCGCCGCCATCCGGCACATCCTGCAGACCGAGCAGCTCGAAGGCCCGGTGAACATGGTGGGTCCCGAACCGGTCCGCAACGCCGAGTTCAGTGCCGAGCTGGCCAAGGCGCTGCACCGGCCGGCGTTGCTTCCGGCTCCGGCGTTCGGCCTCCGGCTGGTGCTGGGCGATTTCGCCAAGGAGGGCGTGCTGGTCAGCCAGCGGGTGCTGCCCGAGAAGCTGATCGGCAACGGCTACCGGTTCCAGCACGCGGATCTGCGCAGCGCGCTGGCCTGGGCGATCAAGAACTAGCGCCCTCATCACGGCACGTCCGGACGTTGGGAGGCGATCCGGAACCCGGCCCCCACCCGCACCAGGATCAGCGCCAGCCGGGTCGGCGTGGCCGGCAGCATCCGGCTGCGCACCACCCCGGCGCAGACCAGCGCCGCCGGCGGCTGGCTGGCGGTGACCCGCAACTCCAGGCGCTGCTGGCCGGCGCTGATGACCCTCACGTCCCGGTAGCTGGTGCGCAGGCCGGTCAGGCCGCAGCCAGCCGGGACCCTGGAGCCGAGCTGGTCGATGTCCTGGGCGAGCAGAGCCGGTGACTGGTATACCCCGGCCAGCAACTGCGGCCGGTTCAGCGCGAACGCCGCGGCCCGCCGGTCGGCCAGCTCGCGCAGCACGGCCGCCGGACCGGCCAGCGCGGGGCTGCCGGCGGGTTCGGCAACCGGGGCTTGGCTGTCCGGGGCTTGGCTGTCCGGGGCTTGGCTGTCCGGGGCTGGGCTTCCCGGAGCTGGGCTTGCCGAGGCTGGGCTTGCCGGGGCTGGGCTTGCCGGGCTCTCCGGAGCTTGGCTCTCCGGGGTCGCCGGCGCCGTGCCGGGGTGCTGACCGGCGGCCAGGATCGGCCAACCATGGCCGCGGCCGGCGGCCAGCCCGATGCTCACGGCGGCCAGACCCAGGAGCAGCGCGGCGACCAGCACCGCGGCGATGACCAGCCGGCGACCTGGCCGGGACGGCCGCTGCGGTTCGACCGGCTCCGGCCGTACCTGCAGCCGCGCCACATGGGTGAGGTCGGCCGGCACGGCGTCGGTCACGGCCGGCTGCTGGCGATCGATCGAGTGCCGGCCGGGCCCGGGCAGGATCCGGCCGGCGGCCAGCACCACCGGGGCGGACGGCACGCTGGCGCCCAGGTCGAGCGCGAACTCGGCCGCCGTGCCCCTGCGGTGCGGCTCGGGATCCAGCGCTCGGCTGAGCACGGCGACCATCGCCGGCGGGCAGCCGGCCAGCTTGCCGGCGAGGTCGTCGATCACCCCGGTGGCCGCCCGGGCCAGCACGGCGCCCAGGTCTGTCCGGTCCTCGACCTGCCACGGCCCCGCGCCGGTCAGGCAGTGCAGCGCCACGGCGGCGAGGGAGAAGACGTCGCTGGACGCCCCGGCCGCGCCGCCGGCCGCCAGCACCGGGTCCACATAGGCGGGCGTCCCCAGCGCCCGGTCGGCCTCGGCATGCCCGATCAGCATCCTGGCCACGCCGAGGTCGGCAAGCTTGGGTTGGCCGATGCCGGTGAACAGGATGTTGGCGGCGCTGATGTCGCCGTGCAGCACGCCCTCGCCATGGGCGAAGGCCAGTGCGGCGGCGATCGGGCTGAGCGCCGCGGCGACCTCGGCCGGGCTGAGCCGGTCGCGGCGGCGCAGCAGCTGCGCCAATGACCCGCCCTCGGCCAGTTCCATCACCAGCACCACCGCGGCCGCCGTCTGGACGTACTGGCGCAACCGGATCAGGCTGGGGTGCGCGAGAGCGGTGAGCAGTGCGGCTTCGGCGCGGGCCGCCCTGACCAGCTCGGCTGCCCGATCCCGATCACCGTGCCCGGGCAGGATGATGCGCTTCAGCGCTACCGGTTCACCGGTGCCGGCGGTCCTGGCCGACCACACCTCGGCGTGGCTGCCGTAGCCGATGAGCTGGTCAACCTGGTAGCCGGGAACGGTGAACGCCATCGGGCCACCGTAGAAGAGACGGGCCCGCCGCGACCGAAGTTATCCACAGCCTCCAGCCGCGACGGTCCGCCCCGTCCTGGCGTCCGGCCCACTCAGTCCTCGGCGCTGGCCAGCTTGGAGGGCCACCAGATCTTCTTGCCGATGTCGGCCGACAGTGCCGGCACCAGGATGCTGCGCACCAGGATGGTGTCTATCAGCACGCCCACCGCCACGGCGAAGCCGAGTTCGGCCAGGAACACCACCGGCAGCACGCCGAGCACCGCGAACGTGGCGGCCAGCACGATGCCCGCCGAGGTGATCACGCCGCCGGTCACCGTCAGGCCCCGCGAGATCCCTACCCGGGTGCCGTACCGAAGGCTTTCCTCCCTGATCCGGGTCATCAGGAAGATGTTGTAGTCGATTCCGAGCGCCACCAGGAACACGAAGGTGAACAGCGGGAAGGACGGATCGGTGCCCGGGAAGTCGAACAGGTGCTCGAACGCCAACGCCGAGATTCCCAACGCCGCGCCGAAGGAGAGCACCACGGTCAGGATGAGCAGCACCGGCGCCAGGATCGCCCGCAGCAGCACTGCCAGCACCAGGAAGATGACCAGCAGCACGATCGGGATGATCAGGTTGCGGTCGTCCACCGAGGCCTTCTGGATATCCGACGTCGTGGCGGAGATGCCGCCGACCCGAGCGTCGGCGCCGGGGACGGCATG
>DASZEI010000303.1:0-5568 GCA_035940975.1 Jatrophihabitans sp.
CGTGCTGCAGCTGGCCCGGATGGAGCACGACGAGGCCAGCGCCGAGATCGCCGGCTACCAGCACGGGCTGGGCGTCTTCGCGCGTCCCGGACTGGTCAGCCTCGCGCTGGTGCAGGGCCACGCCGTCGGGGCCGGTTTCCAGCTCAGCCTGGCCTGTGACGTCCGGATCGCCGCCGAGGACGCCCAGTTCAGCATGGCCGAGGTCAGCCTGGGCCTGGTTCCCGACCTGGGCGGAACCAAGCGCCTGCTGGAGCTGGTCGGCTACTCCCGGGCGGTCGAGATCTGCCTGACCGGCCGCCGGGTGGACGCCGCCGAGGCGTTGCGGATCGGGCTGGTGAGCTCGGTGGTGGAGGCCGCCGAGTTGGCCGGGGCGGGGGACCGGTTCGTGTCCCGGATCCTGGAACAGCCGGTGACCGCGGTGACCGAGATCAAGGCGCTGCTGCTGGCCGCCGCCGACCGCTCCCAGGCCGAGCAGGAGCGCGCCGAGCGGGAGGCGCAGCACCGGGTGATCCGGACGCTGGCCGGCCTGGCCGAATAAACGCATCCAACGACCCGGCCGGCCGGCGGGCCGGTGCGAGGTTGCGCTGCCAGCGAATAAAGCCGGTCAGCAGGCCACGGTGAGTCCCCGGCGCGCGGATAATCGACGGGTGATGTCGCGATGATGCCGGGCGCCGGTGGCAACTACTCGGTGATGCGCTCGATGCGCCGTGACTCGGCGCTGTCCAAGCGGCCGCTGCGCGACGGCACCGCCCGCCGGGTGATCGCCTTCGCCAAGCCGTACCGCCGGGAGCTGCTGCTGTTCCTGATCGTCATCGCGCTGGACGCCCTGATCGGGGTCGCCACCCCGGTGCTGGCCGGCCGGGTGATCAACCAGATCACCAGCCGCGGCGAGGTCCGGGTGGTGGTCTGGATCGCGGTGATCATCGCCGGCCTGGCGGTCATCGACGCGGGCCTGTCCCTGCTGCAGCGGTGGTACTCGTCCCGGATCGGCGAGGGCCTGATCTTCGACCTGCGTACCAGCGTCTTCGACCACATCCAGCGGATGCCGCTGGCGTTCTTCACCCGGACCCAGACCGGTGCCCTGGTCAGCCGGCTCAACAGCGACGTCCTGGGCGCCCAGCAGGCGTTCACCTCCACCCTGTCCGGGGTGGTGAGCAACGTGCTCAGCCTGGTGTTCACCGCGGCGGTGATGTTTACGCTGTCCTGGCAGATCACCGCGCTGGCGCTGATCCTGCTGCCGGTGTTCGTGCTGCCGGCCAAGCGGGTGGGCAGCACCCTGCAGGCCATCACCCGGGAGTCCTACGGCCTCAACGCCTCGATGAACGCCACCATGACCGAGCGGTTCAACGTGTCCGGGGCGCTGCTGGTGAAGCTGTTCGGCAAGCCGGTGGACGAGTCGGTGTCCTTCAGCTCGCGCGCCGCCCGGGTCCGCGACATCGGCGTCCGGTCGGCGATGTACGGGCGGGCCCTGTTCGCCGCGCTGAGCCTGGTGGCAAGCCTCGCGCAGGCCCTGGTCTACGGCCTGGGCGGCTACTACGCGCTGACCGGGCAGCTGTCCACCGGCACCGTCGTCACCCTGGCGCTGCTGCTGTCGCGGCTGTACGGCCCGCTGATGGCGCTGTCCAACATCCGGGTCGACGTGATGAGCGCGCTGGTCAGCTTCGACCGGGTCTTCGAGGTGCTCGACCTGGCGCCGCTGATCGACGACGCCCCGGACGCCGTGCCGATCGACCTCAAGCCAGCGGCCTCAGTCGAGTTCGACGACGTCTGGTTCTCCTACCCGACCGCCTCGGAGGTCTCGCTGGCCTCGCTGGAGGACGTCGCGGTGCTGGACCAGACCCCCAGCCAGGACGTGCTGAGCGGCGTCAGCTTCACCGCCGAGGCCGGCCAGATGATCGCCCTGGTCGGGCCGTCCGGTGCCGGCAAGACCACCATCAGCCAGCTGGTCCCGCGGATCTATGACGTCCGGACCGGCGCGGTGCGGGTCGGCGGGCAGGACGTCCGGACCGTCACCCAGCAGTCACTGCGCGACGTGATCGGCGTGGTCAGCCAGGACGCCCACCTGTTCCACGACACCATCGCCAACAACCTGCGCTACGCCCGGCCGCAGGCCACCGATGCCGAGCTGTGGCAGGCGCTGCGGGCGGCCAACATCGCCGACAAGATCGCCGAGCTGCCCGACCAGCTCGAGACGGTGGTCGGCGACCGCGGCTACCGGCTGTCCGGCGGGGAGAAGCAGCGGATCGCGATCGCCCGGCTGCTGCTCAAGGCGCCGCCGATCGTGATCCTGGACGAGGCCACCGCCCACCTGGACAGCGAGAGCGAGCGGGCGGTGCAGCAGGCGCTGTCGGTGGCGCTCGAGGGCCGGACCTCGCTGGTGATCGCGCACCGGCTGTCCACCATCCGGGCCGCCGACCGGGTGCTGGTGATCGACGACGGCCGGATCGTGGAATCCGGCACCCACGACGAGTTGCTGCGGGCCGGCGGGCTGTACGCCGAGCTGTACCGCACCCAGTTCGCACCCGGTAGGCAAGAGCGGATAGGCGACGTTGAGGAAGCTGAGGTAGTTAGCCCGCGGCTTTCACGGTGACCACGTGGTGATCAACTGGAAGCGTTCCAAGCCAACGAGAATCAGGGTAGCGAAGACCAGGTGCCGATCGCGGCGGTGAGATTCCTTGCTGCGGACGTTGAGCAAGTTCTTCGGCTCCGCGGACCGCGACGACGTGTTGCTCGTGTATTTCAGCGGGCACGGCAAGCTGGACCAGAACGGCCGGACGGTTCCCAAGACATGCCGCTGCCCGTGGGTGTTGATACAGCGGTGCTGCTGCGAGGATGCGAGTTCAGCCGGTGATTAGTTCGCGGCCAGCGAGGCGACCATCTCGTCCGGCGAGGCCAGCAGGTTCTGAAACGCCAGCTCCGCGGCGCCGATCAGCGCCGAGTCCTGGTCCAGCCCCGGGAGCAGCACCTGCACGCCGGCCCGGGCGGCGGCCATGGCACGCCGGTCCAGTTCGGCCTCCACCGACGCCCGGTCCAGCCGGACCACCTCAGCCAGCGAGCCGCCCACCACGATCGCCTGCGGGTTGAAGCAGTTCACCAGGTTGGCCAGGCAGCGCCCGAGCCAGATCGCCACCGTGTGCACCGCTCTCACTGCCCGCCGGTCACCGGCCGCCGCGGCCTCGAACACCGCCGCGACCGCCCGCGGTCCGTGCTGGTCGGTGACGCCGGCGGCCCGCAGCAGGGCGTGCTCGCCGATGTAGGTCTCGATGCAGCCGGTGCTGCCGCAATGGCACGGCGGCCCGTCCGGGTTCACCGTCATGTGTCCGATCTCGCCGGCATACCCACCGGCCCCGTGCAGCTGGCTGCCGTCGGCGATGATGCCGCTGCCGACGCCGACGCTGCCGTTGAGATAGACCAGGTGGTCATAGCCGATCGCGGCCCCCCGCTGATGCTCGGCGACCGCGCCCAGGTCGGCGTCGTTGCCGGCCTGCACGTCCAGCTGGCCGGGCATCCGGTCGGCCAGCAGCGCGGCGAACGGAACCGCCCGCCAGTTCAGGTTCGGCGCGTGATCGACGAAGCCGTCCCGGCGCCGGACGGTGCCCGGAATGCTGACCCCGATCCCGACCGGCCCCTGCGAGCCGGGCAGCCGATCGGCCAGCCACGCGGCGTCGGAGACGATCTGGCCGACCACCGCGTGCGGCAGCCGGTCGGCGCCGTCGATGGCAGTGGCCCGCCGCTCGTGGACGGTGCCGCCCAGGCCGACCGCCGCGGTGACGATCCGCTCGACGGCCACGTCGACGGCCAGCACGTACGGCCCGTCCGCGCGGGGAGCCACCACGTGCGAGGGCCGGCCGGCCCGGTCGCGGCCGGACGGCACGTACTCGGTCACCAGGCCGAGCGCGACCAGGTCCGAGACCAGGGCGCCGATGGTGCTGCGGTTGAGCCCCATCGCGGCGGTCAGGTCCGCCCTGGTCAGCTCGCCGTGCTGGTGGATCGAGCGCAGCAACTGGCTGAGGTTGTGCCGGCGGATCTCCTCCGGTCGGACGGCGACCCGCTGCGCGGCCAACGGACCACCTCTCTGCCAGAACGTCGATATGGGGATGTGCCGATCCGTGCGAGAACGACCAGCCGGTGGCCGATCGAGCCTGACAATGACCAGTCGAGCGGTCGATCAGCCGAGGCCGGCGGCGCCGGCCCGCCTGCGCGACAGCGCGTCGATCGCCGCGGCCAGCATCAGCACCAGGCCGGTCACGACGTACTGCACCGCCGAGCCGTTAGTGCCCTTGACCAGGTCGGCCATGCCGTTGTAGATCACCTCGACCACCAGGCCACCGATGATCGCGTCGATGACCCGGCCCTTGCCGCCGAACAGGCTGGTGCCGCCGATCACCGCCGCGCCGACCGCCAGCAGCAGGGTATTGCCGCCGTAGTTGTCGACACTGACCGACTTGACGTTGCTGGCGATCAGGATGCCACCGATGGCGGCCATGAACGAGCTGATCACGAAGACCGAGATCCTGATCCGGTCGACCTGGATACCGGCTCGCCGGGCGGCCTCTTCGTTGCCACCGACGGCGTAGACGTGCCGCCCGTAGCGGGTGCGGCTGAGGACGAACGTCCAGATAACCAGCAGCACGACCACCAGCAGGATCACCCAGGGCACGCCCTCCAGCTTGGGCGGCCGCACCAGCTCCAACTTGCCGTTGACGTTCTGCGGGATCGCCTTCTTGTTGATCGCCCGGTCCTTGCTCAGGACGTAGACCATCCCGAAGATCAGTACTGCGACACCGAGGATCTTGAGCGCGCTCACCGAGTTCGGTTCGGCGGACAGTCCGGCCCGGCGGCGGGTCAGCGACGCCGACAACTTGACCGCCGCGTACAGCAGGACGCAGGCGACGGCGAACAGCCATCCGACCCACAGCGGCATCTGGCTGTTCTCGATGCCGTTCACGACGTTGTCGGTAACGCTGACGTTGCCCCGCTGGCCCTTGCCGTTGTTCAGCACGTACAGCGCGATTCCCTGGAAAGCCAGGAAGAACGCCAGGGTCACCACGAACGAGGGAATCCTGACCTTGGCCCGCAGCAGCCCGATCAAGACGCCGATCACCACACCGGTCAACAGCGCCGCGCCGATCGACACCGGCCAGGGCGCGTTGTAACCGACCATGAGCCGCACCATCACCGCGGCGCACACACCGGCGGCATACCCGGCGGACAGGTCGATCTCGCCGAGCAGCAGCACGAAGACCAGGCCCATCGCGATGACGATCGGGCCCGAGCCCTCGGTGAGCAGCACCGAGACGTTGTACAGCTTGTGGAACGACGGCTGCAGGATGCTGAACAGGATGACCAGGACGATCAGGCCGGTCACGGCCGGCAGCGATCCCATGTCGCCGCCACGCAGCCGCGAGACGTAGTTGCGGGCGTAGTCGCCGACGCCGTTGCCGACCGGCGCGGTCGCGGCCAGCACCGCCAGGCTCGGATCGGGCGTCTCGTCCGGGTTGGGAGGGGCGGCGGTCGCCGAGGCCGTGTCGGAGGTGGTCATGCCGGAACTCCCGTCGTCGTGGAGGT
>DASZEI010000304.1:0-22320 GCA_035940975.1 Jatrophihabitans sp.
TGAAGTCACCGGGATAGCCACCCAAGCCGGCCCGGCCCAGAGCGGCGTCACCAGAAGCCAGCCGCTGTTGTTCCCGGCGATCCCGCCGCAGCCAGCGGAACACCATCAGATGGCCACCGGGTACACCGGCTGCGGGATCTCCGGCTTAATCCGGCCCTCGACGAAGATGCCGTGCCAGACCATGAACACCAGCAGCGTCCAGATCTTGCGGGAGTAGTCGTGCGGGCCCTCCCGGTGCGCCTCCAGCAGCTTCAGCGCCGCGGCGGTGTCGATCAGGTGGCCGGTGCCGGCCGAGCTGATGATGTCCCGCGCCCACTCGTACATCTCAGCCCGCAGCCACGGCCGGGTCGGCACCGGGAAGCCGAGCTTGGCCCGGTTGAGCACGTGCGGCGGCACGATGTCGGCCAGCGCCCGGCGCAGCGCGTACTTGGTGGTCTCCTTGGTGATCTTCTGATCCACCGGGATCGCCGAGGCCACTCGGAACACCTCGGTGTCCAGGAACGGCACCCGCAGTTCGAGCGAGTTGGCCATCGTCATCTTGTCGGCCTTGACCAGGATGTCGCCGCGCAGCCAGGTGAACAGGTCGATGTACTGCATCCGGGTGGAGTCGTCCAGGTGGGTGCTGGCCGCGTAGTACGGCGCGGTGACGTCGGTGTAATTGACATCGGGGGAGTACGTCCGAAGCAGGTCCTTCATCTCATCGGGACGGAAGATCCGGGCGTTGCCGTAGTAGCGCTCCTCGATGCCGATCGAGGCCCGGCGCAGCAGGTCCTTGCCGCGCATCCCCTCCGGCAGCCGGGTCGACAGCGAGCCGAGCAGCCGCTTCACCGGATCCGGCGCGGCGGCCAGGCGCCGCAGCGAGATCGGCTCGCGGTAGATGGTGTAGCCGCCGAACAGCTCGTCGGCGCCCTCGCCGGACAGCACCACCTTGACGTGCTTGCGCGCCTCCCTGGCGATGAAGTACAGCGGCACCAGCGCCGGGTCGGCCACCGGGTCGTCGAGGTACCAGACGATCAGCGGCAGGCTGTCCATCATCTCCTGGGCGCTGACCACCTTGGTGATGTGCTCGACGCCGATCGCCGCGGCCGACTCGGCGGCCACATCGATCTCGGAGAAGCCGGAGCGCTCGAAGCCGGTGGTGAAGGTCAGCAGCTTCGGGTTGTGCTCGCGGGCCAGCGCGGCGATCGCCGTCGAGTCGATGCCGCCGGACAGGAATGAGCCGACCGTGAAGTCCGAGCGCAGGTGCTTGGCCACCGAGTCGCGCAGCACCTCGGCGATCTCGCGGTAGAGCTTGTCGGGCTCGGACACCGGCCGGATCGGGAAGTCCGGCGTGAAGTACCGGGTGGTCTCGATCGTGCCGCCGGGCCGCAGCGTGAAGCTGGTGCCGGAGTCGATCCGGGTGATCCGGCGGTGCATCGAGGCCGGTTCCGGAACGTACTGCAGTGTCAGGTAGTGCTGCAGCGCCTCGGTGTTCACTGCCGAGTCGCCGGCGCCCACCACCTCGGGGGCCACCGACAGCAGCGCCTTCTTCTCCGAGGCGAAGAACGAGCCGCGCTCGTCGGTGTAGGTGTAGAGCGGCTTGATGCCGAACCAGTCCCGGGCGCCGAACAGCACCCGCTCGTGGCTGTCCCAGATCAGAAAGGAGAACATCCCGCGCAGCTCGCTGACGACCCGCTCGCCCAGGTAGTGGTAGCCGGCCAGGATCGCCTCGCCGTCCCCCTCGGTCTCGAACCGCGCGCCGAACTCGGTGGTCAGCCGCTCCCGCAGCTCGAGGTAGTTGTAGATCTCGCCGTTGAAGATCAGGTGGTAGCGCTCGGCCAGGTAGGGCAGCGGCTGGTGGCTGTGTTCCCAGTCGATCAGCGACAGCCGGCGAAAGCCGATCACCGCCTCGTCGTCGGACCAGGTGCCCGCGTCGTCCGGGCCGCGGTGGCGCATCTGGACCAGCGAGGCCTCGATCGCCGCGCGGGTCTCGGCCAGCTGGCCGGTCTCGGCCGGCGCGGCAAGGAAGCCGATCAGACCGCACATCGCTAGCCGCCCACAATCTGCTCGCTGAACTTGGCGGCGGCCACGTCCTTGGCCGAGATCTTGGCCGGGTCGCCGGCGTCCACCGGGATCGGCCAGCTGAAGCCGAGACCGTCGTCCAGGGCCGAGTACGCCGTACCCGGCATCCCCGGGTACCACTCGTCGGTGAAGCAGTACAGGTACTGGCTGCCCTCCGGGCTCAGCGACTGGAAGCCGTTGCAGACGCCGGGCGGCACCAGTACCTGGGTGCCGACGGTCAGCTCGGCGGTGACCACCTTGCCGTAGGTGGCCGATTCCGCCCGGGTGTCGAGGTAGGCGCCGAACGCTTCGCCGGCGATGCAGCCGACCAGCTTGGTGGTGGACTCGCCGTGCAGGCCACGGACCGCGCCGTAACCGGACTCGGTGACGTTGATCTGGCGCAGGATTCCGAAGTCGGGGAGCGTCGAGGCCCGGAAGAACTCCCGGACCGTGCCGCGCTCGTCGCTGACCTGCTTGAGAGTGATGATCAGCAGTCCCTCGATGCCGGTCTGCTCGCTCTGCATGTCGGTGATCTGCGCGCTCATGCCGTCGATCCTTTCATGTGCGCGCGGATCACCGCAGTCGCCGCACCCGGTATGCCCTGGCCCCGCCGTCCAGCTCGCTCTCGCCGACCAGCTGCTGGCCGCGCATCCGGCACCAGGCCGCCAGGTCGCTGGCCGCGGCCGGATCGTCGGCCAGCACCGTCAGCTCGGAGCCGACCTCGATGCCCGGCAGCGCCCGGGCCAGGTCCAGCACCGGCAGCGGGCAGCGCCGGCCCCGGCTGTCCAGAACGCTGCCGGACGGGGTGGGCGGGCCCGATCCGGCCGTGGGCACCTGGTCGGCGGATGCCTCGGTCGCGGGTCTCTCGGTCGCGGGTCTCTCGGCCGTGGGAGTCTCGGCCGCGGGCGCCTCGGCCCCGGGCGACTCGGCCGTGTCCGGGTTCGGCCGCGCCGCCGGTGAGCCCGGCGCCTGGGAGCGGACGGTCTCCACCGCCTCCGGAAGCACCGCCAGGAACCGCTCGACGTCGGCCTGCCGGACCCCCGGATGCAGCGAGATCCGGATGTTGCCGGACGTCAAGGCACCCATGGCAACCAGCACGTGGGACGGGGTCAGGGTGTTGGAGGTGCACGAGGAACCGGACGACACCGCGAAGCCGCGCCGGTCCAGTTCGGTGAGCAGCGCCTCCCCGTCCACGTACAGGCAGGAGAAGGTGACCAGCTGCGGCAGCCGGCCGGCCGGGTCGGGCGGGCCCAGCACGACCGAGTCCGGGACGGTCAGCGGCACCTGCTCCCGGATCAGCGAGATCAGCCCAGCCAGCCGCCGCCCCTCGGCCGCCCGGTCAGCCCGGCTCGCGCGCAGGCTGGCCACCGCGGCCACGATCGCCGGCACGTTCGGCACCCCGGCGGCCCGGCCGGACTCGGCCTCGTCCACCGGGAAGGGCGGCCGCCACCGGCTGCCCTGGCGGATCACCAGCAGTCCCACGCCGGCCGGCCCGCCCCACAGCCGGGCGTCGGCGGTGAAGATCGGCGCGTCCACCGGCGGCTGGCCGTAGACCAACTCGTGGCCGGCGTCGACGACCAGCGGCACGCCCATCCCGGCCAACTGCCGGGCCGCCTCGGCGACCGGCTGCCGGGTGCCGACCTCGTGGTTGGCGGCCTGCAGCACCGCGGTGGCCGTCCCCGGCCGGCCGGCCAGTTCGACGAACTCGGCCAGTTCCACCCGGCCGGTCGAATCGACGCCGGCCACCCGCACCTCGCCGCCGTGCTGCCGGTGCCAGTCCGCGGCCTGGAACACCGCGGAGTGCTCCACCGCCGAGTGCAGCAGCACGTTGCCGGCCCGCTGCCGGCCCGCCAGGCTACCCAGCACGCCGTGCTGCAGGGCGTGCACGCCGGACGGCAGGAAGCTGAGCTCGTCCGGACGGACCCCCAGCTCGGCCGCCGCCGCCTGCCGGGCCGCGTCCAACAGCACCGCACTGCGCCGCCCGGCACCGGTCAGCCGGGACGGATCGGCCCAGCCGTCCTGCCAGGCAGCCTGCATCGCCTCGGCGGCCACCGGGTGCAGCGGCAGGCCGGCCGCGGCGTCGAAGTAGCCCGAGCCCGGCTGGTTCATGCCGCCGACGGTAGTACTCCGGTGCCGCTTCGCCACGCCGACCGCTATGCCGGGCGCCATGCCGACCGGCGTGCCGACCGCCATGCCGGCGCCGCAGGCCACCCCTCACCGCTGTCGTGCTCCCTTCTCGGATAGTCTCCAAGGGGCGGGATTGCTCGAGGCGGGAATGGCCTCGACCCGGCCAGACGAGGAAGGCGGTTTCGCCAGTGCAGCGCAGTCTTCGATCCCGACTTTCGCGGCTCGCTCTGCTCGTGGGGTGTGTCCTGACGTTGACCGGTTGCACCGTCCACGACGTCGAGATGAAGCTCCGGTTCGGCTGGCCCACCGGTGTCACCCACCAGGCCGACCGGATGCGCACCCTGTGGACCTGGTCCTCGGTGGCGGCGCTCATCGTCGGGGCGATCGTCTGGGGCCTGATCTTCTGGTGCTGCTGGCGCTACCGCAAGACCGACGACCTGCTGCCGACCCAGACCAAGTACCACCTGCCGATCGAGATCGCGTACTCGATCGCGCCGTTCGTGATCATCGCCGGGCTGTTCTACTTCACCGCGATCACCGAGGACTACATCGACACCCTGTCGCCGAACCCGGATACCGTCGTCCAGGTCGATGCGTTCAAGTGGAACTGGCAGTTCGAGTACAAGTCGAACACCGTCAACGGCGTATCGCAGCCCACCAACTATCCGAGCGGCGACCCGGCCGCCGGCACCTCGCTGTCCACGGTCGGCAGCTCGGACGAGATCCCGGTGCTGGTCGTGCCGGTCGACAAGCGGGTCCGGGTCATCGAGGTCAGCAAGGACGTCATCCACTCCTTCTGGGTGCCGGAGTTCCTGTTCAAGCGTGACGTGATCCCGATGCCCAAGCCGAACGAGTTCGAGTTCACGGCCACCTCCACCGGGCACTTCGTCGGCCGGTGCGCCGAGCTCTGCGGCACCTACCACTCGCAGATGAACTTCGAGGTGCGGGTGGTCACGCCCGAGAACTACAACAAGTACCTGACCAACCTGGCCGCGATCCCGTCGGGCGACCCGGCGCGGCAGCGCAAGGCACTGCAGTCCATCGGTGAGAGCCCGTGTGCGACCACCACCTACCCGTTCGAGACCAACCGGCAGCACCGGTCGGCGTCCGAGGCCGGCGCGCAGTCCTGCACCGGTGCTAGCTAGGCGGCAGCGATGAAACCCGAAGCCCGGATCTTCCTCTGGATCGCACTGTTCTGCTTCCTGGTCGCCGGGATCTATGCCGGCTGGACGAACTGGAACGGCGGCGGCATGGAGGTCGCCGGCACGGCCGCGCTGATCCTGTCCGGCGGCCTGTTCGGCATCAGCGGCTCGTTCTTCTGGTTCGTGTCACGGCGCATCGACGCCCGCCCGGAGGACCGCAACGATGCCGAGATCGCCGAGGGCGCCGGCGAGCTGGGGTTCTTCTCACCCGGCAGCTACTGGCCGATCGCGATCGCCTTCGGCGCCATGGTGACCGCCGTCGGCGCGGCGACGGTGCAGTACTGGCTGATGGGCCTGGGTGTGGTGCTCATCCTGATCACCTCCGCCGGCCTGCTCTTCGAGTACTACACCGGAGCCCGCTCGCCACTGCGCTGAATCTCGGGCGTCGAGCCATCTGAAGTTCCCGTTCCGGCCGTCGCGCTCGGCGTGTCCTGCGGGTTCGGATGGTCATTCGCCGAGGTCGTGGGCTGGATCGTGCCAGTCCTCAGGAGCGTTGATGCGAGCGTCGATGTCGGTGTGGGCCTTGAGCAGATAGAGCAGGCCTGCCCCGTCTATCAGTTCAATTGGCTTGTTCTTGGCAAAATCGAAGGATGCAGGCCCATACCCGCTCGTAGTGACAAGGATGCCTTTGGAGGCGCCTTCGTTTTGCAAGGTGCCGTAGAGGTCTCGTACGGCTGAGACGCCAACGGTGTTTTTGTAGCGCTTGGCTTGAATCACAACCTTCCCGCCGAAGATCGGGCGCGCGTCGTAGGCAACACAGTCGACGCCGCCGTCTCGGGACGCTCGGGTCTGCTTCGTCTCCAGGCCCATCCTGCTGAAGAGGTTTTGCACCAGCGCTTCGAACTCACCTGGGCTGAGTTCGAGCAAGTTGGGGCGCTCGTCGAGGATCGACAGCGCGTCGCTTTCAGTGATGAATCGAGGGTCGACCATCGAGAACTCCAGCACCGGTCTCACCGGTACCAGCTCGGTCGGGCTCTTGGACAGCGAGGCCGACAGATGTTTGAGACAGGCCAGCGCCTCGACCCGGGCGAGATCTAGTTGATCGAAGGTTTCCTTGGTCGTACGCAAGGTGATCAAACATGGTCGGACCGGACGGCCCGATCCAGGATCGATCGTGTCCACCACCCCGTTGAAGACAATGGATTCGACATGACCGCCGGTATCCGCGGCGAACAGCTCGCCGACCACTCGCAGCGTGAGCTGAGCGACGACCTCGCTGTACAAAGCACGACATTGAGCGACCGGCCTGGCGATCTCGGTGACAGTGTCGCTGACCTTGACGTATCGGTAGCCCTTGACGGTTGGAATGATCTGAGCAGTCGGCAACTCGTATTCGATGACCAGTTGCCGGGAGTTCGGGACGTAGGCAAGCCTGAACGCTGACGCGATCGGCTCCGGGTACATCCGCGCTGCCAAGGCCAATTCACAATAGGCCATAACCGCCTCGGGCTCACCGCGCAGGTAGGCGCTGGCGAGAGCGTCGATCTGCGCGTGTTGCCGGGCCACCTCGGCATCGAAAGCAGCCTTCGCCTCCTGCAAGAGGTGCACTCGCTCGGATTCCCGTTGGCGATGACGTTCGAGATCATCGGCGTAGCGGGCCTCGGCAGCTGCCAGCTCTTGTTCGTACTTCGCCTTGCCGAACAGTTTGGCCAGACCTGCAGGTGCCTGAGGCAGGTAGCTGGTCCGTTCAGGCGTCGGCTCAGGAATCTCCCATTGTCGATACCCGGTGTTCGGCGCCGCGGGACCGTGCTTGAGCGACTCCAGCCGTAGCGCTGGATGGCTGCGTAGCCCAGCGGCCAATACATTCTCCAGCCCGGTCACTCGATCTGTCAGTTCGGTATTCATCGCTGCCACTTCCGCCGCACGAGCATCTGCGTAGAGGCGCTTCTGCTCTCGATCTTGGGCGGCGGCCGCTTTGAGTTGCGCCGAATGGGCTCGAGCCTGCGCAGCCTGCGCCTGGGCCTGCGCACGCAGCTGTCCGGCGTGCGCACGAGAGGCTTCGCGCTGAATCTGAGCCATGCTCGAAACGAACGATCGCTGCCGCGCCATCTTCTACCCCTTAGAGACTTTTGGTCGGATTGTACGAACTACCGGACCCGGCGTCAGCGGTATGGCTAATCGAAGCGACTCACACGCGAAGTCGAAGCATTCGACATAGCGGCAGGGTTCAGCTCGATCGACGTGCGCAGACAAGCCAGCGGCGCCCCTGCGTCGAAGCAGGAGCGCCGCTGAGCGACTGTCAAACGAGGGGTTTAAGCCTCTGCGGGGTTCAGTCGGTGAGTTCCCGCTCGCGGCGCTCCTCGCGGGAGGCCTCGGATGCTGCCAGCGCGTCGAGTTCCGCCTGGATGTCGGCCTTCTCACGGACCGGGTAGAAGAAGCCCCGGATCTTGTGCCCGTGCGGGTTGCCGAGCTGGTTCATCTTGTTCGGAACCGGCACTCCGGCGTAGCCGAGCTGGCCGTGACCATGGTCGTCGACCGGGCCCAGCGGCTGGTGGATCTCGATGAACTCGCCGTTGGGCAGCATCTTGATGATGCCGGTCTCGATGCCGTGTTCGAGCACCTCACGGTCATGGCGCTGCAGGCCGAGGCAGATCTTGTAGGTCACCGCATAGGCCAGCGGCGGCAGCACCAGCAGGCTGATCCGGCCGCCCCATGTCATCGCGTTCAGCGAGATGTCGAAGGCCTTGGCGATCAGGTCGTTGCCCCCGGAGACCAGCAGCACCCCGTAGAAGGTGATGGCCATCGCGCCCAGGCCGGTGCGCACCGGCACGTCGCGCGGGCGCTGCAGCAGGTTGTGCGAGGACCGGTCGTTGGTGAACTTCGCTTCCAGGAACGGATAGGCCCCGGCCAGGGTGAACATGATGCCCGGTAGCACCAGCGTCGGCCAGAAGAGCGGCGGGATGGTGTGGTGGAACAGCCGGATCTCCCAGGACGGGAAGAGCCGGGTGGAGCCGTCCAGGAAGCCGATGTACCAGTCCGGCTGCGAGCCCGAGGACACCTGTGCCGGGTTGTACGGTCCGAACAGCCAGACCGGGTTGATCTGGGCCAGCCCGCCGAGCGCGGCGCAGACGGCGAACACGATGAAGAAGAAGCCACCGGCCTTCATGCCGTAGGTCGGGTACATCCGCTCGCCGCTGACGGTCCGCTCGGTCTTGCCGGGGCCGGGGAACTCGGTGTGCTTCTGCTTGACCAGCAGGGCCATATGGGCGCCGATCAACCCGGCGAGGATGCCCGGAACGAGCAGCACGTGCACGATGTAGAGCCGGCCGATGATCAGGGTGCCGGGGAACTTGCCACCGAAGACCAGGAACTCCGCCCAGCTACCGATCACCGGGATCGACTGCATGATGGCCGCGGCGATCCGCAGGCCGGTGCCCGAGAGCAGGTCATCGGGCAGCGAGTAGCCGGCGAAGCCCTCGACCAGTCCGAGCGTGATCAGGCCCAGCCCGATCAGCCAGTTGAGCTCACGGGGCTTGCGGAAGGCGCCGGTGAAGAACACCCGGAACATGTGGACCAGCATCGCGGCCATGAACAGCAACGCCGCCCAGTGGTGGATCTGGCGCATCACCAGGCCGCCGCGGACGTCGAAGGAGATGTCCAACGTCGAGGCGTAAGCCCGCGACATCTCCACGCCGTCCAATGGCACGTAGGAGCCGTCGTAGCGCACCTCGGCCATCGAGGCGTCGAAGAAGAAGGTCAGGAAGGTGCCGGACAGGATCAGGATGATGAACGAGTAGAGCGCGATCTCGCCCATCATGAACGACCAGTGGTCGGGGAAGACCTTGTTCAGCTGCTTGCGCATGCCGGCGGCCACGCCGAGGCGGTCCTCAGTCCACCGGCCGGCCTTGCCGATCCGGGTGGTCGGCTTGTCGAAGCGCTTGGGCCCTTTGACGGTGGGTGCCTGACGCAGGTTAGCGGGGTCGGTAGTGGTCATGGCCGCTCCCAGAATGACGGGCCGATCGCCTCAGGGTAGTCACCCTTGGCTTTGAAATACTGCTGTCCGTCAACCAACTCGACATCCAGCGGCAACTTGGGGAGGCTGCGGGTGGCCGGGCCGAACACCGGCTTGGCGTCCTGCAGCACGTCGAACTGCGACTGGTGGCAGGGGCAGAGCAGCCGTCCGGTCTTCTGCTCGTACAGCGACGCCGGGCAGCCGGCGTGCGTGCAGATCTTGGAGAAGGCCACGTAGTCGCCCCAGCCGAAGTCGGCCTGACCCTTGCGCGCCTTGACCGCCTGGCCGGGACGCAGCCGGATCAGCAGGGTGGGCGAGTCGGCGTCCTTGATGCCGCCTTCGACGCCCGGGAACACCGTCGCTATCCCGCCGGGCTGCAGGTCGTTGGGGCTGACCCGCCGCCCGTCGTAGTGGACCAGCGGCACGCCGGCGGCGAACGGGGTGTGGAACAGGCTCTGGCGCGGTCCGCGCCCCGGCTTCTTGATCATGGCGCCGACCAGCGCGACCAGCGGCACCACGCCCAGCGCGCCGCCGGCCAGTCCCAGGGTGGTCTTGAGCATCGAGCGACGCGCCACGCCGAGGTCCTGGAAGCCCGACACCAGGGTGCCGGCCCCAAGGATCTGCTGGGTCAGGTCCGAGGCGCCGTCGTGCCGGTCCTGAACCGCCTCCTCCTCGGGGAGCAGCCACTTGGCCCACAGGATCACCCCGATGCCGACGCAGGCCAGCGAGAGCCCCAGCAGGGAACCGATCAGGGGCGTGAAGAACCGGTAGTTCAGGTTGCCGGTGCCGGGCAGCTGCCACTTGTAGGGCACCGCGCCGCAGAACACCACGATGAAGGCGACGGCGGCCAGAAAACCGATCAGGAAGACCGCGGCAATGGTCCGCTCGGCCCGCTTCTCGGCCTTGGTGCCGGCGATCGGATAGCGCTCGCGGCGGTGGACGATGTAGACGCCGTCGGCTTCGGCGCCGGCGATCATCGCTTCTTCCGGGCTCAGCTGTGCGGCTTCCTCGGCCGACATGCCCTCGCCGGCCGGGGGCTCGTGCGGGGTGCTCACAGCCTGGCCCCGATCCACAGGATCGAGACCATCAGGACGCCGAGGCCGGCGGTCCAGATCAGCAGGCCTTCGGCGACCGGCCCGATCCGGCCCAGGCCCGCGCCACCCGGGTCCTTGGACTCCTTCATGGTCTGCACGTATCCGATGATCGCGCGCTTCTGCTCGGGGGTGATCTGGTTGTTGTTGAACACCGGCATGTTCTCGGGGCCGACCAGCATGGCCGTGTACAGCTGGAGGTCGGTGGAGCGGTAGATGTCGGGTGCGATCTTGCCGGCCGACAGCGGCGCGCCGTGCCCGGTCGCGCCGTGGCAGGAGGCGCAGTTCAGCCGGAACAGCTCGCCGCCCTCGCCGAGCGCCTCAGCGCCGGCCCGCAGGCTGGTGTCACCGGCCGGAACCTGCGGTCCGCCGCCCTGGGACTGCACGAACGCACCGAGCTGGAGGATCTCCTGCTCGTTGTACTTGGGCACCTTGCGAAGCTCCCAGGCCCCCTGCACCGGGGCGGGCATCCGGCCGGTGCTGACCTGGAAGTAGACGTCGGCCGAACCGACCCCGACGATGGTCGGGCCCCGGCCCGGCACGCCTTCGAGGTTGGCGCCGTGGCAGGTGATGCAGCTGGTGTTGTAGAGCTGCCGACCGGCCTCGACGTCCTTGCTGGTGGCCGCGGTGTCATCGGCGCCCGAGGACGGCGCGAGCAGCGCGTAGCCGCCGCCGACCGCGGTCAGGGCGCCGATCAGCGCCGCCAGGCTGGCGGCCCGCCGGCGGAATCCACCACGGCGGCGCGGCGCGGGCAGTGCAGGTCGGCCGCCGTCGTCCACGACGGCCGGGGCGAAGCCGAGGTCGCCGTCCGCGTCGAGGTTGTCCTCGTCGGTCATGGGCGTCCTTTCGCTGTTCGAACTTCGGGTGCCGGGCGGTTGGCTGCGCACGGAATCCTCAATGGATCAGGTAGATCGTGGCGAACAACCCGATCCAGACGACGTCGACGAAGTGCCAGTAGTAGGACACCACGATCGCCGCGGTCGCCTGGGCCGGTGTGAACCTGCCCAGGGCGGTCCGGGCCAGGAAGAACAGGA
The DNA here is from genome assembly GCA_035940975.1 of Jatrophihabitans sp. Lineage (GTDB taxonomy): Bacteria > Actinomycetota > Actinomycetes > Mycobacteriales > Jatrophihabitantaceae > Jatrophihabitans_A. Next base: position 11,447 of record DASZEI010000304.1, read on the forward strand.
ATGCGATCAGGCCCCCGGTGACGTGCAGGCCGTGGAAGCCGGTGGTGAGGTAGAAGACCGAGCCGTAGCCCGACGAGGACAGGGTCATGCCGGCCTCATGCATGCCGTTGACCAGGTGGCGGTACTCCATCACCTGGTTGCGGTACTCGTTCGCCTGCCCGAGCACGAAGATCAGGCCCATCACGAAGGTGATGAAGAACCAGCGACGCAGGCCGTAGACGTCACCCCGCTCGGCGGCGAAGACCCCCAACTGGCAGGTCACCGAGGACGCCACCAGGATCACGGTGAAGACGGTGGCGTAGGGCACCGCCAGCTCCACCGCGTACGCCGGATTGCCGTTCAGCGCGGGCGCGCCCGGCCAGACGTCGAGGTTGTTCGCCCGGACCGTGAAGTACATCGCGAACAGCCCCGCGAAGAACATCAGCTCGCTGGACAGCCACACGATGGTCCCGACGCTGACCAGGTTCGGCCGGGTCAGCGAATGAACCTGGGACGAGGGAAAGCGCCCGGCCGGAGCAGCCTGTGCAGTCGAGGTCACCTCTGCATTATTGCCTCATCCAGCAGAGAGTGTCAGGCGCGGGGTCCGTGCGCGGAACGTGTTCTGGGTAACTACCCTGAAAGGGTGCTTCGTGCCGCGTTCGCGCTCCCTCCGGTGCTGGCCCACGGCGGCGATTCCGACGCTGGGACGGCGCCGTCGCGGTTGCCCCGTTTCACTGTGGCCAGGCTGTTCACCGAGCTCGAGCCGGACTGGTGGTTGCTCGTCCCGCTGCTGGTCGTGGCCGGGCTCTACCTGTGGGGCGTGTGGCGGTTGAGGGTGCGCGGCGACCACTGGCCGCTCGGGCGGACCGTGGCGTTCCTGCTCGGCGGGATCGGCGTGATCGCCTTCGCCGCCATGAGCGGGCTGGGCACCTACGACACCACGATGTTCTCGCTGCACATGATCCAGCACATGCTGCTGGCGATGGTGGCGCCGATCTTCCTGGCGCTCGGCGCGCCGGTCACCCTGGCGCTGCGCACCGTCCCGCGCCGGCTGCGCTCGGCGATCCTGGCGGTGCTGCACAGCTGGTTGGCCAGGCTGCTGACCTTTCCGCTGATCGGTTGGGGGCTGTACGTGGCCAGCCCGTTCGCGCTGTACTTCACCGGCTGGTACCCGGCGACCCTGGACAACCAGCTGCTGCACGAGCTGCTGCACCTGCACTTCGTGCTGGTCGGCTCGCTGTTCTTCTGGCCGATGGTCGGCATCGATCCGATCCCGGGCCGGCAGTCGCACCCGTTCCGGTTCCTGATCCTGGTTTCGACGCTGCCGTTCCATGCGATCCTGGGGCTGTCGATCTACACCCAGACCACGGTGATCGCCCGGGCGCACTACGAGGCGCTCGGACTCAGCTGGCTGGATCCACTGGCTGACCAGCGGGTCGGCGGCGGGCTGCTCTGGTCCTCGGGCGAACTGGTCGGGCTGATCATGCTCGGGGTGGTGACCGCGCAGTGGATCAAGGCCTCCGAGCGGGAGGCAGCTCGCGAGGATCGCCGGCTCGACCGGCTCGAAGCCGCTGAAGCGGCCGAAGCCGCCGCGGCGATGCGCGGTGCGACCGGTGCGCGGCCGCTGGATACGATGGCGGTTCCCGACGCCCGGGCGGCCGGATCCGGAAAGAAGGAGGTTCAGTTCTGATGACCTCGCCCCGCAACCTCACCGTTGTGCTCTACAGCCAGCTCGCCGACCTGCGGGCCACCGTGCGCACTGCCGTGGGACGCCGGGCGGCATCGGACCTCGGTCGGATCGACTGGGTGGAGTGCGCCAACTACAGCCAGCTGAGGAACCAGCTCGACTCCGGCGACATCGACCTGGTCATCCTGGACGGCGATGCCCAGCCCAGTGGCGGGATCGGCCTGTGCCGGCAGTTCAAGAACGAGATCGACGACTGCCCGCCGATCATCGTGCTGGTGGCCCGCGCGCAGGACCGCTGGCTGGCGGCCTGGTCGCAGGCCGACGCCACCATCGTGCGTCCGATCGATCCGGTGCTGGCCGCCCGCACCGTCGCCGAGACGCTGCGCGCCCGGGCCGCCGCGATTCCTGTCGTGCGCTGAGCCGGCTCTCGTGCAGCCCTGCCTGTGACCACGCCAAGCCAGCCGGGCTGGCCCGACCTGCTGGCCACCCTGATGCGCGGCCAGTCGCTGTCCAGCGAGGCGACCAGCTGGGCGATGGCCGAGATCATGGCCGGTGAGGCGACCCCGGCCCAGCTGGCGGCGTTCGCGGTGCTGCTGCGCGCCAAGGGTGAGACTCCCGCGGAGCTGGCCGGCCTGGTGCGCAGCATGCTGGACCGGGCCGCGCCGGTCGCCCTTACCCAGCCGGCGGTGGACGTGGTGGGAACGGGGGGAGACCGGGCCCAGACCGTGAACATCTCCACGATGGCGGCGCTGGTGACCGCCGGGTCCGGGCGGGCGGTGGTCAAGCACGGAAACCGGGCAGCGTCCTCGGCCTGCGGTACCGCCGACGTGCTGGAAGAGCTCGGGGTGGCCATCGACCTGACCGCTGCCGGGGTGCTGGCCACCGTGACCGAGGTCGGCATCGGCTTCTGCTTCGCGCCGGTCTTCCACGCCGGGATGCGGCATGCCGGCGGCCCGCGGCGGGAACTCGGCGTGCCGACCGCCTTCAACTACCTCGGCCCGCTCACCAACCCGGCCCGGCCGACCGCGGTCGCGATCGGGGTCTATGACGGGCAGATGGCACCGGTGATGGCTCAGGTGCTGGCTGACCGGGGCGATCGCGGGATGGTGTTTCGCGGCGACGACGGGCTGGACGAGCTGACCACCACCACAACGTCGCAGGTCTGGCTGGTGTCCGACGGGCAGGTGCGCCCGGACGTGCTGGAGCCGGCGTCGGTCGGGATCACGCCGGCCGATCCACAGGCGCTCAAGGGCGGCGCGGCGCCGTTCAACGCCGAGGTGGTCCGGCGGCTGCTGGCCGGCGAACCCGGGCCGGTGCGCGATGCGGTGCTGCTCAACGCGGCGGCCGCGATCGCGGCGTTCGACGGCGTGCTGGACTCGATCCAGGCGGCGGTGCGGCACGGCCTGCCGATCGCGGCCGGTGCGATCGACGACGGGTCCGCCGCGGCCTTGCTGCAGGCCTGGATCCAGCGGAGCCAGCAGCTGCGCTCGGAGCAGGGGCGCTGACCCCGCCGACTGCCCGCTACTCCGGGGCCGAGTAGCCGATCGAGAACGCCGACTCCAGATCGTGGCGGGAGTAGGCCCGGAAGGCCACGTGGGTGTCGGTGCTCAGCACGCCTTCGATCCGGCTCAGCCGGCCGGCGATGACGTCGGCGATCTGGTCGAACTCGCGAACCCGGACGATCGCGATCAGGTCCACGTCACCGGCGACGCTGTAGACCTCGCTGACCCCTTCCACATCGGCAATCGCCTGGGCCACCTCCGGAATCCTGTTCGCCGCGACGTTGACCATGACGATGGTGGTGATCATGCGCTGATCCTAGAACCGGACCGGTTGGGCTGGTGCACGACAGGAAGCCGCCGGCGGTCGGCGAACGGCTCGGCGCTGCGCCGGGCGCCGTCGGCCGAGACCAGCCAGCTGCGCAACCGGGCGGCGCCGGCTGCCGGTGAACTCCACGGTTGGCTGGTCGAGACCAGCCGGGTGCCGGGCTGGTTGAGCCACCGCAGTAGCAGTTCGGTCTCCTCGACGGTGGCGGCGGTGGCCAGGGTCGCCGAGTCGGAGGTCTGCGCGACCACCTCGGCGGTGCTGAGCAGGGCGTCCACCATCGGCATCGGTGGCACCCCGCGGGCCGCCACCTCCGCCCCGACCAGCCGGCCGTGCCGGATCACCACCAGCTCCCAGCCGCCGTCGCCGTCCGGGCGGGCGGCAACCAGTTCGGCGACCCGGGTCAGCGAGACCAGCGCCTGCATCCGGGCGCAGCTGCGCACCAGGGTGGCGATCCGGTCACGTACCACGGCCGCCTCCTCGTAGCGCTGGGCGGCTGACAGCGCCGTCAACCGGTGCCGCAGCGGCTCGATCAGCACCGCCACATCGGCATGCCAGGCCTGCACGACGGTGTCGACCAGGCGGGCATAGGCATCGGGTGACAGCGCGTCCTCGCACGGGGCCGCGCACTTGCCGATCCCGGCGAGCACGCACGCCTGGCGGACCAGCCGGCCGGGCGTCAACCGGTCGGTGCATTGCCGCAGCGGCACCGCGTCGTGGATGGCGTCGCGCAACTGCTCGGCCTGCCTGGTCGAACGCAGCGGGCCGAAGTACTGGGCGCCGTCGGTCCGCGCCTGATGAACGATCGACAGCCGCGGAAAGGGTTCGCGGGTCAGCTTCAGCCAGATCGTCCGATCGCTGTGCTTGGAGCGCCGGTTGTAGCGCGGCTTGAGCGAGGTGATCAGGCGCAGCTCGCGTACCTGCGCCTCCAGCGGGTGCGCGCACACGATGGACTCGACCGATTCGGCGAGCCCGACCATCTCACCCATCCGGCTGCGGGTCTCGGACGCCACGAAGTACTGCCGCACCCGGCTGCGCAGGTCCTTGCTGGTGCCGACGTAGAGCGGGTGGCCGGCGGCGTCGTTGAACAGGTAGACCCCCGGCGCATGCGGCAGCCCATCGGCCAGATGCCGCTTGCGCCGCTGGGCGTCGGTGACCTGGGAGGTGAAGGCGCGCAGCTCGGGCAGCGAGTGCACCCCCAGCGTGCCGAGCCGGCCGATCAGGGCGTGCAGCACGTCCACGGTGGCCCGGGCATCGACCAGGGCCCGGTGGTTGGGCGCGGTGGCCGAGCGGAAGAAGCCGGCCAGCGTGCTGAGCTTGCAGTTGGGCACCTCGTCCCGGGTCAGTACCCGGCGGGCCAGCAGCGCGGTGTCGAGTACCGCCGGGTTGGGCCAGCTGCGCTCCTGGCGGGTGCAGGCGGCCTTGAGGAAGCCGATGTCGAAGGGCGCGTTGTGGGCCACCAGCACCGCCCCGGCGGCGAACTCCAGGAACGACGGGAGCACCGAGGCGATCGACGGGGCCCCGGCCACCATCCGGTCGGTGATCCCGGTGAGGACGCTGACGAACGGGGTGATCGGCATTCCCGGGTCGACCAGCGTCGCGAACTCGCCGAGCACCTCGCCGGCTCGCACCTTGACCGCGCCGATCTCGGTGATCGAGTCGGTGCCCGAGGCGCCGCCGGTGGTCTCGAGGTCGACCACCACGAAGGTGGTGGTCAGCAGCGGCTCGTCCAGGCGGTCATCGGGGCACTCGAGGCTGAGCTGGCCCGTGGTCATCGTGGTGGTCACAATCGAACACGTTAGCGATAGGATCCGACGAAATCACCGGGCAGCGCCGAAAAGGCTCGGCACGGCAAAACTGTCAGTGCCTCTCCTTACGGTGTAGCCACCCTGCGGGAAGAGCCGCCGGCTGAGAAGGTGGAGGACCAGATGCTTATCGACTGTGACAGCTGCGCGGCCCGCGACATCAGCTGCGGAGACTGCGTGGTCGCCGTCCTGTTGGGTCCGCACCGGGGCTCGGTAGAACTCGACAGTGCCGAACAGGACGCGCTCGGCGCGCTGGCCAGCGGTGGACTGCTGCCGCCGCTGCGACTGGTGCCGACCCGGCCACCGGAGGACCCGCCGGGCAGCCGCACCGCTATTGCCTGATTTGTTACCTCGCTGTGAGAATTACCACGCCGACACGGCCGGTCTCGATTGCTTCCGGGCAGTGCCGTCACGTAATCTTTCCGAGATCTTCCGGCTGCCGCCTCCCGACGGGAGGCACCGGAAGCACCGCCGAGTCGGCACCGATCAGCTGCAAACAGCGCTACCTGATCACTGCGCTGTCTGTCGCTGTATGCCGAACCGGGGACCCAGGTTTTCTGGGGTGAATCGAAGCAGTACGGGACCTTCGGTGCCTGGTACGGCAGTGCTTCGTAGGGCAACTTCCAAGCCCGAACCCGACAGCTAACTCGGTAGGCGGTCGAGTGGAAGAGGAGTTTCGCCAACTGTGGCGTTGACTCATGTCATGCGGCTCGTCCGCCCCATCTTTGCTTCCCTGGTCGTAACCGCCGCCGTGCTGGTGGCTCCGATGGCTGCTCAGGCGCTTCCGCACCCGCAGACTCCCAAGACCTCCGCGCAGGTCAACGTCAAGCTGCATGAGCTGGCCAAGTCCAGCGAGAAGCTGGCTGAGCAGCTGAACCAGGCCCAGATCGACGTCCGCGTCGCCCAGCGCGCGGCCGCTCAGGCCACCCGCGAGGCCACCGCTGCCCAGGTCAGGGCGCACACCGCCCAGCGGCTGCTGGCCGCCTCGCTCGCCTCGCAGTACAAGGCCTCCTCGTTCAGCCGGACGGCCGCCCTGCTGGCCAGCAGTTCCACCGATGGCTACCTGCAGACCATCCAGTCGATGAACCTGCTCACGCAGCACCAGAGCACGGTGGCGCTGACCGCCAGCAAGGCGATCGCGACGTCGAATGCCGCGGCGGCACGGGCCAAGGCCGCGGTAGCCACCGCCCTGGCCAAGCGCGCGGTGATCGCCAAGCGGCAGGCCGACCTCAAGCGCGAGGTGGCCAAGTACAAGGCGTTGCTGGCCACCTTGACCGCCGCCGAGCGGGCCAAGTACTACAACCCGGTTCCGCAGCCCTCGGCGGCGACCGTGGCGCGGGTGGTGTCCCGGGCGGTAACGCGGACGGTGACGCCGACGGTCGTGGTCGACACTGCTCGCATCACCCCGGCGCCGCCGGCCCGGCCCGCCTCCCGGGGTGCCGGCGCCGCCGTCTCCGCGGCCCGCGCCCAGCTCGGCAAGCCCTACTCCTGGGGTGGCAGCGGGCCGTACTCCTTCGACTGCTCCGGCTTGACCGCCTGGGCCTGGCGGGCGGCCGGGGTCAGCCTGCCGCACAACGCCGCCTCGCAGCGGGGCAGCGGCTCCTCGGTCAGTCGCGGGGACCTGCAGCCGGGTGACCTGGTGTTCTTCGGGTCACCGGCCTACCACGTCGGGATCTACATCGGCGACGGGATGATGATCCACGCCCCGACGACCGGTGACGTCGTCAAGGTCTCGTCGCTGTCCTACATGAGCGATTACTCCGGGGCCGTCCGGGTCGGGTGAGCCAGCCAGCCGAACCGAGCGGGCGGGAACCGGCAACGGTCCCGCCCGCTCGGCTGTCCCGACGCCCGAGCCGGCGGCTGTCGGGCCTGGTAGCGGCCGTCGTGGTTGCCGCTCTGGCGGCGCTGGCGGTCCTGCTGGTCCAGCACGTCCGGACCTCGCCGTCCGGTCCCGGCCGCGCCACCGGCAGCAGCCCGAACTCCGCGGACGTCGCCGCCGTGCTGGCCGTCCTACACCGGCATGCCGGCGCCCTGATCGAGCGGAACGCCCAGGCCTGGGCCGACGACCTGGACTCCTCGGCAGCCGCGGCGAGCTATGCGGGACGTCAGCGGCAGGTCTACGCCAACCTGGCTCAGGTACCGCTGGACACCTGGCGTTACGTGCTGATCGCGCCGGTCACCGATCCGAGCGTGCTGTCCCCGGCGACGACCCGGCTGGGTGGCCCGGTGGTGATCGTGCACGTCGAGCTGCAGTACGCCCTGGCCGCCGTCGACCCGGCGCCGACCGGCAAGCAGCTGTGGCTGACCGGCGTCCGGCGCGGCGACGGCTGGAAGCTGGCGGCCGACGACGACGCGGCAGCGGCCGGCGGTGCGTCCTGGCGCGGGCCGTGGGACTTCGGGCAGCTGCTGGCTCGGCGTGGCCCGCACACCCTGGTACTCGCCCACCCCGCGCACCGCCAGGACGAACCGGTGTTCGTCGACCTGGTCGAGAAGTCGTTGCCGGTCGTGACAGGCGTCTGGGGCCACGACTGGAACGACCAGGTCGCGGTGCTGATCCCGGACACCCCGCAGGAGTTCGCGGCGGTCACCGGCGACAACGCCGACAGCCATGACCTGGCCGCGGTGTCGGTCGCGGACCAGGTGAGCGGCGACGGCACCGTCCTCGGCGCCCGGATCGTGCTCAACCCGAGCAACCTGGCACGGTTGGACGCCGCCGGCCGCCGGCTGGTGATCGGCCACGAGCTGACCCATATCGCGGCCCGCGCCGTCACCTCCGACCAGATGCCGAGCTGGCTGATCGAGGGGCTGGCCGACTATGTCGGCAATCTCGACTCGGGGCAGCCGGTGGCCGGTGCTGCCGCGGAGCTCGCCGCCGAGGTCCGGGGCGGCAGGGTGCCGGCGGCGCTGCCGGCCGGGGCCGACTTCGCCGGCGGCAGCCGGCTGCCCCAGGCCTACGAGCAGTCCTGGCTGGCCTGCCGGCTGATCGCCGACCGGGCCGGCCAGGCCGGCCTGGTGCGGTTCTACCGGGTGGTGGCGCGGGCCGCGATCGCCGATCCGGCCACCGCGGTCGCGGTCGGGTTGCGCCAGGTGCTGCACACCGACGTCGCCGCCTTCACCGCCGCCTGGCGGTCCTACCTGATCGGCCAGCTGCGATGAGCGCCCGCAGGGTGCTGGTCGTCACCAACGACTTCCCGCCGCGGCAGGGCGGCATCCAATCGTTCGTCTACGAACTCGCCCGCCGGCTGCCGGCCGATCAGGTCGCCGTCTACGCCTCGGACTATCCGGGCGCCGCGGCGTTCGACGCCGAGCAGGACTTTCCGGTCCGCCGCCATCCCAGCGGCCTGCTGATCCCCACCCCGGACGCCCGGCGCCGGGTGCTGCAGGCCCGCCGGGACTTCGGCAGCACCGCGGTCTGGTTCGGCGCGTCCGCGCCGCTCGGGCTGCTGGCGGCGCCGCTTCGCCGCGCAGGCGTGCAGCGGGTGGTGGCCAGCAGCCACGGGCACGAGATCGGTTGGCGGATGCTGCCGGCGGCCCGCCAGGCACTGCGCCGGATCGGTAACCAGGTCGATGTGGTGACCTACCTGACCGAGTACACCCGGCAGCGGTTGGTCGGCGCGTTCGGCCCGCGCCCCAACCTGGTGCAGCTCAGCCCCGGGGTGGACCTGGACGCCTTCAACCCGGCGGTCTCGGGCGCCGCGGTCCGGCAGCGGCACGGCCTGACCGGCCGTCCGGTGGTGGTGTGCGTTTCCCGGCTGGTGCCCCGCAAGGGCCAGGACGTGCTGATCCAGGCGATGCCGGCGATCGCGGCGAAGGTCGAAGGGGCGGCGCTGCTGATCGTCGGCGGCGGGCCCTACGAGCAGAAGCTGCGCACCCTGGCCCGGCGGGCCGGCGTCGCGGACCGGGTGGTGTTCACCGGTCCGGCCCCGGCCGCCGAGCTGCCCCAGCACTTCGCGGCCGGGGACGTGTTCGCCATGCCGTGCCGGACCCGCCGGCTGGGAATGGATGTCGAAGGCCTGGGCATCGTGTTCCTGGAGGCCTCGGCGACCGGCCTGCCGGTGGTGGCCGGCGACTCCGGCGGCGCGCCGGACGCGGTTCGCCAGGGCATCACCGGGGTGGTGGTGGACGGCATCGACGTCGCGGCGGTGGCCGAGCAGGTTAGCGGGCTGCTCGCTGACCCACGGCGCGCCGCGGCGATGGGCACGGCGGGCCGGCACTGGACCGAGCAGTCCTGGCAGTGGAACACCATGGCCGACCGGCTGGCCGGCCTGCTGCGGCTGTAGCCCTCAGTCCGGGCAACACCTCAGTCCCGGCAACGCCTCAGTCCGGGCAACGCCTCAGTCCCGGCAACACCTCAGTCCCGGCCGGCTCCGGAGTAGAGCGCCGCGATGTCGTCGGCGCACTCGGTCATCACCAGGTTGCGCTTGAGCTTGAGCGACGGCGTGAGCTGGCCGCCGGCCTCGGTCCAGTCGGTGGCCAGGATGGTGAATTTCTTGATCGCCTCGGCCTGGGACACCGCCTTGTTGGCGTCATTGACGGCCTGCTGGACCTCCTCGCGCAGCTGCGGGTCCCGCGCCAGCTCCGACATCGCGGTGTCGGCCGGCTTGCCTGCCTTCTCGGCCCAGGTGGGCAGCGATTCCGGGTCCAGGGTGATCAGGGCGGCGATGAACGGCTTCTGGTCGCCGACCACCAGGCACTGGCTGATCAGCCAGTGCGCCCGGACCCGGTCCTCCAGCACCGCCGGCGCCACGTTCTTGCCGGCCGCGGTGACGATCAGCTCCTTCTTGCGCCCGGTGATCGTGACGAAGCCGTCCTCGTCGATCTCACCGATGTCACCGGTGTGGAACCAGGTCTTGCCGCCCTGGTCCTCCAGCGCGTCGGCGGTCGCCGCCGGGTTCTTCCAGTAGCCCTCGAACACCACCGGGCCGGCCAGCAGGATCTCGCCGTCGTCGGCGATCTGGACGCTCATCCCGGCCACCGGCCGGCCGACCGAGCCGATCTTGATCTTGTCCTCGATGTTGAGGCACGCTCCGGCGGTGGTCTCGGTGAGGCCGTACCCCTCGTAGATCGTCACGCCGATGCCGCGGAAGAAGTGCCCGAGCCGGGCGCCCAGCGGCGCGCCGCCGGAGATGGCGGCGGTGCACCGGCCACCGAGCGCGGCCCGCAGCTTGGAGTAGACCAGCTTGTCGAACACCCGGTGCTGCAGCCGCAGCGCCGGGCCGGCCCGGCCGCCGTCCATCGCCTCGGAGTACTTGATCGCCACTGCCTCGGCCCGGTCGAAGATCTTGCCCTTGCCGTCGGCGTGGGCGCGCTGCTTGGCGGTGTTGTAGACCTTCTCGAAGACCCGCGGCACGCTGAGCACGAAGGTCGGGCGAAACTGCTGCAGGTCTTCGACCAGGTTCTTGATGTCGCTGCTGTGCCCCAGGGTGGTCCGCGACTGCACCGCGCCGATCTGGATCAGCCGCGCGAAGGAATGGGCCAGCGGCAGGAACAACAACGTCGAGGCGTCCTCGTGGAACAGTTCCGGCAGGACCGCGAGGCTGTTGCCGACGTCGGTCGCCATGTTGCGGTGGGTCAACATG
>DASZEI010000305.1:0-6000 GCA_035940975.1 Jatrophihabitans sp.
CGACGACCTCGAATTCGAACTCGACGACAGCGGACGGCCGTTCGTCACCGCCATCCTGTGCGGGCCGCGGGCGCTCGGGCCGCGCCTCGGCGGTCGGCTGGGCCGGTGGATGGCAGCCATCGCCGGCCGGCTGGCCACGGCCGACCAAGCCGAGGTCCCCCGGATCGACTTCACCCAGGTCACCGACATCGGCAGCGCCATCACGGTCGCGCGTAGCGCGCAGGAGCTAAAGGTCGCACCCCTGGAGGACTGGCTCGATCACCATGTCATCGCGCGCATCCCGGGGAGCGGCCATGAAAGCGAGTGACCTGATCGGTCGGCCGGTCCTCGACTCCACCGGCCGGCGGCTGGGCATCGTCACCGACCTGCGCTGCGTCCAGGACGGGCCGGTTCGCGGCTCGATGGCCGCGCCGCGGGTGCACCACGTGGTTATCAGCAGCCGGCGGACCGGCTCGATGCTGGGCTACGACCGGCGGGACCAGCAGGGGCCCTGGCTGATCAGGTTGATCGTCCGGTGGCTGCACCGCAACCTTCTGATCGTGCCGTGGGAGTCGATCCAGCTGAGCGACGACGGAGGGATCCGGACGGTGCTGCTGACCGCTACTGAGCGGACCTAGCACCGGTAGCAGTCCGCTGGCACTGCCGTCGACCACCTTCAGGGGCTGGCTAGGCCGCCTTTAGTGCCGTGTGACATAGTACTGGGGTGGCTCGGGTAGTCGTGGTGGGCGCGGGCATCGTGGGTGCCGCATGCGCCTTCTTCGGCGCTCGGGCGGGCCTGGATATCACCGTGCTGGAGCGCGGCGCGGTCGCCGCCGGCACCACCGGCGCCGGCGAGGGCAACCTGCTGCTCTCGGACAAGGAGGCCGGTCCCGAGCTGGAACTGGCCTTGCGGTCATCGGCCCTGTGGAACCAGCTCGGCGAGGAGGTGGGCGGTGCGGCGTTCGAGCTGGAACGCAAGGGCGGCGTGGTGGTCGCCAGCAGCGCCGAGGGACTCACCGCCCTGCGTGATTTCGCTGCCGAACAGCGTGCTCTCGGGGTGGACAGCGAGCCGCTGGACCAGGCGCAGTTGCACGAGGCCGAGCCACACCTGTCCCGGGCGCTGGCCGGCGGTGCCTTCTACCCGGGCGACATGCAGGTGCAGCCGATGCTCGCTGCCGCGAGCCTGCTCGCCGCGGCCCGTGGCCACGGCGCGGTCGTCCGTAGCGGTGTCGAGGTCACCGGCAGCGTGCTGTCGCACGGGCAACTGAGTGGGGTGCGCACCAGCGCCGGGATCGTGCCCGCCGACTACGTGGTCAACGCGTCGGGCACCTGGGCCGGCCAGGTGTCGGCACTGCTGGGTGCCGAGATCCCCGTCCTGCCGCGGCGCGGCTTCGTGCTTGTCACCGAGCCGCTGCCGCGAGTCATCCGGCACAAGGTGTACTCGGCCGACTACGTCGCCAACGTGGCCTCGGACAGCGAGGGCCTGGAGCTGTCACCGGTCGTCGAGGGAACCCGATCGGGGACGGTGCTGATCGGCGCCAGCCGGGAACGGGTCGGCTTCGACAGGACCATCTCGATTCCGGTCGTGCGCCGGCTCGCCGCGCAGGCGATCGCCCTGTTCCCGGTGCTGGCCCGCATCAACCTGATGCGGGTGTACGCGGGATTTCGGCCCTACTGCCCCGATCACCTTCCGGTCATCGGCGCGGACCCCCGGCTTCCGGGGCTGCTGCACGCCTGTGGGCACGAGGGCGCCGGCATCGGTCTCGCCCCTGCCACCGCGGAGCTGATCACCGGCCTGATCACCGGCCGAGCGACCGACGTGGATCCGAAGCCATTCCGTCCGGAGCGTCTGATCGGACACCTGACATGACCGAGTTCCGCTTCGACGAGCGGGCCGTCGAGTTCGTGGAGGGCCAGACCGTGGGTGCGGCGCTGATCAACGCCGGCATCTACAGCTGGCGGGTGACCCGCCGGCACGCGCGGCCGCGCGGCCTGTTCTGCGGCATCGGAGTCTGCTACGACTGCCTGGTCAGCGTGAACGGCACCCCGAACGAGCGTGCCTGCCAGGTGACGGCCGCCGCCGGCATGACCGTCACGACCCAGACCGGAACGGGCCACGATGACCTCGCCCGCTGAGCCCACCGCGCAGGTCGCCGTCATCGGCGCCGGGCCGGCCGGCCTGGCCGCGGCCGTGCACGCCGCCGAGCAGGATGCGATAACGACCCTGATCGACTCCGGGGCACGGCTCGGTGGCCAGTACTGGCGGCACGAGAAGGCCGGCCTCGAGACTCAGCCGGCCGGCCTGCACCATGACGTCGCGACCTACCACGACCTGGTCCGCCGGCTGGACACCCTGGTCGCAGCCGGACGGCTCACCGTTCACCTGGAGCACCACGTCTGGTCGGTGCGGGCCGATGAGTCCGGATGTTTCATCGCAGCTGTCGACCGGCGCGACCCCGGCCTGCCGGCCGAGGTGCTGGTGCAAGCCGGCGTCGTCGTACTCGCGGTCGGTGCCTACGACCGGCAGGTCCCCTTTCCCGGCTGGGACCTGCCCGGCGTCCTGACCGTGGGAGGCGCCCAGGCCCTGCTCAAGGGCAGCGGCGTCGCGGTCGGGCCCCGGGTCCTGGTCGCCGGCACCGGGCCGTTCCTGCTGCCGGTCGCCACCGCGCTGGCCGCCCGCGGGGCAGATGTCCTCGGCGTACATGAGGCAAACCGCACCGGCCGCTGGCTCAGGCACCTGCCGGCCGCCGTGCCGCAGCCGGCCAAGCTCCGCGAAGCCGGTGGCTACGCGTACGGCCTGCTACGGCACCGGATCGGGTTACACACCGGTTCCGTGGTGGTCGCCGCGCACGGCACCGACCGGCTGGAGGCGGTGACCGTCGCCCGCCTGGACCGGGCCGGCAGGGTCCGCGACCGCACCCGCCGCCGGCTGGCCGTCGACGTGCTCGCCATCGGATACGGCTTCTCCACCCAGTCCGAGTTGCCGCTGCAGGCAGGATGCGCGCTGCACCAGACCGCCGACGGGACGCTTGCCGTCACCACCGACGGCACCCAGCAGACCAGCAACCCGCGCGTCTACGCGGCCGGCGAGACCACCGGCGTCGGCGGTGCCCAGCTGGCCGTCGCCGAAGGCATCGTCGCGGGCGTCAGCGCGGCCCGCGCGGCCCGCATCACCGGCCGGCCCGATGCCGCACTGAGCCGGCCCGACGCGGCACTGAGCCGGCCCGACGCGCCGACGCAGGCCGATGCCGTGGACACCGCTGTCCAGGCGGCCAGCCGGACTCGCAACCGGCTGCGCCGCTTCGCGGCCGCGATGCACGCGGTCTACCCGATGCCGCGGTTCTGGCTCGACACGCTCGAACCGGACACGGTGGTCTGCCGGTGCGAAGAGGTGACGGTAGCCGAGATCGACGCCGCGATCGAGTACGGCGCTCGAGACGCTCGCTCGGTCAAGCTGCTGTCCCGCTCCGGCATGGGATGGTGCCAGGGACGCGAATGCGGCTACGCCACCGGCTGCCTGACGGCGTTGCGCACCGGGGAACCGCTCGATCTGGAAAGCGGCGCCGGCCGGAGCGTCGCCGCCCCGATCCCACTCGGGCTCATTGCCCAGGAACAGATTGCCCAAGGACATACCGCTCACTCGCAACCCTGACAACTCGCACCCGCGAACGATCCCCATAGGAGCATCAGATGGACCGCAAGCCGTGGCACGGAGTACTAGTCGCAACCGCCCTGCCCTGGACCGAGGACGACACGCCCGACCTCGATGCCTACGCCACCCACATCGGATGGTTGGCCGCCAACGGCTGCGACGGGGCGACCCCCAACGGCTCGCTCGGCGAGTACCAGGTCCTCAGCGACGCACAGCGCGACGCGGTGGTGCGCACCGCGGTGCAGGCCGCACCTGACGGGTTCGTCGTCATGCCCGGCATCGGCGCGTACGGCGCCAAGCAGGCCCGCCGGCACGCCGAGGTCGCGGCCGAGGCCGGCTGCCCCGCCGTGATGTTGCTGCCGCCGAACTCCTACCGCGCCCGGCCGGTCGACGTGGTCGAGCACTACCGCACCGTCGCCGAGGTCGGCGTTCCGATCGTCGCCTACAACAACCCGTTCGACACCAAGGTGGACCTCGTTCCAGGCCTGCTGGCCCAGCTGTACCACGAGGGGCTCATCGTCGCCGTCAAGGAGTTCACCGGCGACGTCCGCCGGTTCTACGAACTGCACGAACTCGTCCCCGATCTCGACGTGCTGGCCGGCAGCGACGACGTCGTCCTGGAACTCGCCGTCACCGGCTCCCCCGGCTGGATCGCCGGCTACCCGAACGCGTTCCCCGCCTCTTGCGTCGAGCTGTTCGCCGCTGCGCGGGCACGCGATCTGGACAAGGCATTGCCGCTGTACTCGGCGCTGCACCCGCTGCTGCGCTGGGATTCGAAGACCGAGTTCGTGCAGGCGATCAAGCTGTCGATGGACCTCGTTCCCGACGCGGTCAACGGCGGGCGCTGCCAGCCGCCGCGCGGCCCGCTGTCCGACGCCGACGCCGCCAGCATCCGGGAGGCGACCGAGAAGGCGCTGGCCGCCGGGCTGCGTTGACGGCGCCGCCCCACCTCACGCCGCCGGCCCGCACCGAGACTAGGAGCAACCCATGAGATCGATACGCACGCTGCATGCGGTCGATTCGCACACCGAGGGCATGCCGACGCGCGTCATCGTCGGGGGAGTCGGAGTTCTGCCGGGCGACACCATGGCGCAGCGGCGGATCAACTTCATGCGCGACCTGGACGATCTGCGCGGGCTGCTGATGTTCGAGCCCCGCGGGCACTCCGCGATGTCCGGCGCGATCCTGCAACCACCGACCCGGCCGGACTGCGACTGGGGGGTGGTCTACATCGAGGTGTCCGGGTGCCTGCCGATGTGCGGGCACGGAACCATCGGCGTCGCCACCGTCCTGGTCGAGACAGGCATGGTGCCGGTGGTGGAACCGGTCACCACCATCCGGTTGGACACCCCTGCCGGTGTGGTGGTCGCCGAGGTCGCGGTCGACAACGGTGCCGCGCATGCGGTGACGATCCGCAATGTGGCCTCGTTCGCGCTGGCGCTTGACCAGAAGCTCGACGTTCCCGGGCTGGGGATGGTGGACTACGACATCGCCTTCGGCGGAAATTTCTACGCGATCCTCGAGCTGGACAAGCTCGGCTTCGACTTCGACCGCGCCCAGCAGCAACGAATCTCCGACGCCGGCCTGGCGATCATGGACGCCATCAACACCTCGAGCCTGCCGGTCCATCCCGAAGACCCCCACATCACCGGCTGCCATCACGTGCAGTTCGTCGCTCCCGGCTCCACCGCCCGGCACTCCAGGCATGCGATGGCGATCTATCCCGGATGGTTCGACCGGTCGCCATGCGGCACCGGCACCAGCGCCCGGATGGCGCAACTGCACGCCCGCGGCGAACTCGGCCTGCACACCGACTTCGTCAACGAGTCGTTCATCGGCACCCGATTCATCGGACGCCTCGTGGAAGAAACGACGATCGGCGACCTGACCGCCGTGGTGCCCACCATCACCGGTCGGGCCTGGGTCACCGGAACCGCCCAATACCTGCTCGATCCCACCGACCCGTTCCCGGCGGGCTTCCGCTTCTGAGCCCGAGAGGGTAGCCACATCATGATCAGATCGACATCCCCGCAGCGCCCGCACGACACCGTGGCGTGCATCGAGGTCGCCCCGCCCCCTGCCGTGCACGCCGCGGCCCAGGCGGCCCGCAAGGCTCAGTTCGACTGGATCGATGCGGGCGCCGCCGGGCGTGCCAAGGCCCTCGGCCAGGCCGCCGACGCCGTGCAGGAGGCCGCCGGCGACCTGGCGGCGCTCGCGGTGCGCGAGGTCGGCAAGCCGCTGACCGAAGCCCGCGGCGAGATCGCTCGGTCGGTGGCGATCCTGCGCTACTACGCCCAGCAGCCCTTCGATCCGATCGGGGCCACCCACAACCCGTCCGGCCAGGGCCTGCTGTTCACCACCCGGCGACC
>DASZEI010000306.1:0-9486 GCA_035940975.1 Jatrophihabitans sp.
AGCCGCCGAGCCACCACCCTGTCAGCGGCCGTTCTTTGCCGGAGCCTTGCGCGCGGCGGTCTTCTTCGCCGGCGCAGCCTTGGTGGTGCTCTTGGCCGCGGTCGTCTTCGCCGCGGTCGTCTTGGCTGCGCTGGTCTTGGCCGGTGCAGCCTTAGCCGTCGTGGACTTGGCGGCGCCGGTCTTGGCCGGTGCAGACTTGGCCGTCGTGGACTTGGCGGCGGTCTTAGCCGGTGCAGCCTTGGCCGTCGTGGACTTGGCCGTCGTGGACTTGGCGGCGCTGGACTTGGCGGCGCTGGTCTTGGCCGGCGCCTTGCTGGCCGCGGCCGTCTTGGCCGGAGCCTTGGCCGCGGCAGCCGACTTGGCGGCCGTGGTCCTGGCCGGCTTCGCCGGAGTGGCCTTGGCAGTGCTGGACTTGACCGCCGCGCTGGTCTTGGCTGCGGCCGACCTGGTGGCCGGAGCAACCTTGGTGGCGACCTTCTTGGCCGGCGCCTTGGTGACCTTGCGGCGGCCGGCGATGATCTCCTTGAACTCGGTGCCCGGGCGGAAGGCCGGAACCGAGGTCTTCTTGACCCGGACCTTGGCACCGGTAGCCGGGTTACGTCCGATCCGGGCGGCCCGGTCGCGCTTCTCGAAAGCTCCGAAGCCGGTGAGGATCACCTTCTCGCCCTTGACTACGTTGGCGTAGACCTCGTCGGTGATCGCATCCAGGATCGCTGCGGTGGACTTGTGGTCTGCATTCAGTCGAGCCGCGACGGCGTCGATGAATTGGGTCTTGTTCAAAGCTCTTCCTCCCAATGTGTTGTGCTACCAGCGGAAAGTGTGGCACCAATTGATCATCAATGTGAAATCTTGGCTCAATTTGTTCCCGCGAGTCTTTTTCACCGCCAGCGAGCAAGATCGGCTCGAGACGAGATTTGCTCGACACGATAGGAAGATTCAGCTCCGGACCGCTAATCTGGCCCGGTGAAAACTTCTCTGTCCGTTCGGCGCATCGCGGCGGCCGAAAGCCGGGAATTGCGCCGATCGGTGCTGCGTCCGAGCATGCCCAGCGGCTCCGAGCAGCCCGGCGAGGACCGGCCCGGGGTCGTGCATCTGGGTGCCTACGACGGCCAAGCGCTCCTCAGCGCCTGTGTGATCTTCCCGGAACCGTGCCCCTGGCTGCCCGGTGAGCACGCCTGGCGACTGCGGGGGATGGCCACCGATCCACAGCGTCGCGGCAGCGGAGCCGGCACCGCCATCCTGCACGAGGCCAGGCGAATCGCCCTCGCCGACGGGGCAACCGTGCTGTGGTGCCTGGCGCGCGAGACGGCGGTCGGCTTCTACCTCCGCCATGGTTGGGCCATGTTCTCCACGGTGTTCGACACCGACCTGGGCCCGCACCAGCGAATGTGGCTGCGACTGGGCCACCCACCTGAGTCAGCCCCGGAGCCGGCACGCGATCCGGCGCCCTGAGTTCACAGCCCGCGCAGCCGCCGGGCGCCGACGTCGTTTCGCGTGATGGGCGCGGCGATCCTGATCCGGGCGCCGAGCACGTGCGCACCGGCAGCCGCCGCGACCATCGGTTCGAGCACGCACTCGACGACCTCGGGCAGGTCGTCGGCAAGCCGGGACAGCCGAAGCGCGACCTCTGTCAGGGCCGACAGGTCAGCCGGTTCACCGCCGCCGTAGCCGGTCAGCAGCGGAAACGCCTTGGGCCCGCTGATCAAATCAGTGGCGTCGAGCGGGGCCAGCGGCACGACGGCATAGGCACGGTCGTTGAGCAGGTCGGTGGCCAGGCCGCCGACCCCGAAGGACATCAGCGATCCGAAGGACCGGTCGTCGTGCACCTGCAGGACGGTGTCGATGCCACGCGGCGCCATCCGCTGCACGATCGCCTCGGCGCGCTCCGCCAGGCCCAGCGACGCCCATGCCTCGGTGAGGTCCCGGGAATCGTTGAGGTGCAACCGGACCGCGCCCGGCACCTTCAGGGCCACCGGCCAGCCGAGCCGCTCAGCCGCCCGGACGGCCGCGGCGATGTCGGCGACCGGCTCGCCGGCGACCAGCTCGATGCCATAGTCGGCCAGCAGTTGCCGGGCCTCGACAAGGGTCAACGCGCGTCCGGCGGGCTCGAGGGCCAGCAGTCCGGCGACCAGCTCACGAGCCGCTTGCGCGTCCACACCGGCAAGTTCGGGGAATCGGCCGGCATCGCGGCGACGCCACCTGGCGTAGCGCATCACCTGGGCCAGGGCCGTGACGGCGCGTTCGGGCGAGGAATAGGACGGGATGGACCCGCGCATCGGGGTCAGCGAGCCGGGCACGGCCAACCCCGCGGGCACCCCGTCGAAGCCCAGGAAGGTCGACAGCACCGGTTTGCGCTGCCCGGCAACGGCGTTGCGCAACTCCTCGGCGACCGCGCTCTCCTGGCCGCGGTGCATCGGCGGGACGAAGATGGTGACCACCGCGTCGACCTCCGGTGCCGCAAGCGCTTCCCGCACCGCGGCTCCGAAGTCCTCGGCGCTGGCCTCGGCGCCGACATCGACCAGCCGGGCAGTCGCGATCCCCGCACCGGCCAGCGCATCGAGTACCAGCACTCCCAGCGCGGTCGAATGTCCCACCACGGCAACCCGGTCGCCTTCGGGCAGCGGCTGGGTGCTCAGCAGCAGGGCAACGTCGAAGAGCTGGGTCAGGGTTTCGGTTCGGATCACTCCGGATGCCTCGAACAGCGCCTGGACGCTGGCTTCCGGCACCTCCACCGAGGTGTGCTGCAGGCCCGCGACCATCGAGCCGCGACCGCTCTTGACCGCAACGATGGGTTTGTGCCGCGCGAACCGGCGCGCGATCCTGGCGAACTTGCGGGGGTTGCCGAAGCTTTCCAGGTACAGCAGGGCGATCTCGGTCGCCGGGTCGGCCTCCCAGTACTGCAGCAGGTCGTTGCCCGACACATCGGCCCGGTTGCCGGCCGAGACGAAGCTCGACACGCCCAGCCCGCGCCGGGCCGCTTCGCCGAGCACCGCGACCCCGAGTGCCCCGGACTGGCAGAAGAAACCGGCCCGGCCGGCCGGCGGCGCGACCGGCGCCAGCGAGGCGTTCAGCGCCACGGCCCGATCGGTGTTGATCACTCCCAGGCAGTTGGGCCCAACCACCCGCATGCCGTACGCGCGGGCTTGGGAGACCAGTTCGCGCTGGGCCCGGGCGCCGCGTTCGCGAGCCTCGTCCGTGCCGGACTCGCCGAAGCCGCCCGACAGCACCACCAGCCCACGCACCCCGCGCGCGCCGCACTGCGCCACCAGCTCGCCGACTTCGGCGGCCGGCACGGCCAGCACCGCCAGATCCACCTCACCGGGAAGGTCGGCGACGCTCGGGTAGGCCAGCGTCGCGCTGACCGAACGGGCCTGCGGATTGACCGGGAAGATCGGCCCGGTGAAGCCGGAACGCTGCAGGTTGCGCACCACCAGGTGGCCGATCTTGGCCGGGTCGGCGCTGGCGCCGATCACCGCCACCGAGCGGGGGAACAGCAGCCGGCGGATCGAGCTGGAGTCGGCCCGCAGCTCGCGCTCACGCATCACCTTCTCGGTCAGCTCGGTGGCGGCGATGTCGAATTCGAGGCTCACCTCGTTGCCCTCGATCTGGCGGGACGGCTGGTAGCCGGCGTCTAGGAACACCCGCAGCATGGTGGTGTTCTCGACCAGAACCAGCGCCTCGAAGCGGGCGATGCCCAGCTCGCGGGCGATTTGGGCCAGGTGTTCCAGCAGCACCGACCCGATCCCCCGGCCCTGATGGGCGTCGGCGACCACGAACGCGACCTCAGCGCTGCGGCCGGGGGTGGCGGGGTCAGTGCCCGGGATCCGATCGAAGCGCCCGACAGCGACGATCTGAGGCCCCAGCCAGGCGGCCAGTGCGACCCGGTCCACGTGATCGACGTGGGTGAACCGGATCAGGTCCCGCTGCGGGATCGTCGGATAGGCCGAGAAGTAGCGCAGGTAGCGGGTGCGTACCGACAGCCGCGAGTGGAAGGCCACCAGCGCATCGGCGTCGCCGGGGGTCAGCGGCCGCAGGTGCAGGGTGCCGCCGTCGGCGACCACCACGTCGGCTTCCCAGCCCGGCGGGTAGCCACCCGGTTCAGGCCCGGCCATCACCCGCACCCGAGCGGCGGCCACCGGACGGGGCTCGATCGGAGGGGGCTAGTCACGGGGGTCCTGCGGGTCCAGGCCCAGCAGCGGGAAGCTGGCGTTGCGGGTGGCCCAGATCGAGCGGTCCAGCCAGGACTCGCCGCCGGGTACCCACAGCTGCGGCTCGGGCTCGCGCCCCTCACCCATCACCTCCGGCAGCGCGGCCGTCACTCCGCGCCGGCGCAACCCGTCCGACCAGGACGGCGGGATCCGGGTTCGAGGGTCGATCGGATGCCCGGTCATCTCGGCCAACAGGTGGGTCCAGGTACGCGGCACGCAGCGCAGCACGCCGTAGCCGCCACCGCCGAGCGCCAGCCACCTGCCGCCGGCGACCCGGTGCGCGAGCTGGTGCAGCGCCGCGTAGGCGGTCCGTTGCCCGTCGATGGTCAGCGCCAGGTCGGCCAGCGGGTCCTCGTGGTGGGTGTCGCACCCGCACTGGGTCACCAGCACGTCCGGATCGAAGGCGGTGACCGCTCCCGGCACCACCGCCTGGAAGGCCCGCAGCCAGCCGTCGTCGGAGGTGCCCGGCGGCAACGCCAGGTTGACCGCGGTGCCCTCCCCCGGGCCGCTGCCCACCTCGCCGGCGAATCCGGTTCCCGGATACAGCGTGCGGGGATCCTGGTGCATCGAGATGGTCAGCACCCGCGGATCGTCGTAGAAGGCGGCTTCGACGCCGTCGCCGTGATGGACGTCGATGTCGACGTAGGCCACCCGCCGGGCCCCGGCCGCCAGCAGCGTCCGGATCGCGAGCACCACGTCGTTGAACACGCAGAACCCGGCTGCCGAATTCGGCATCGCGTGATGCAGGCCGCCGGCGATGTTCATCGCGTGCCGGGCGGCACCGCTCCAGACCTGCAGCGCGGCCTGCCGGGAGCCGCCGGCGATCAGCGCGGCAGCGGAGAACATGCCGGCGAACACCGGGTTGTCCGAGCTGCCCAGGCCGAAGCCCTGGTAGTCCGGATCGTCGCCGGCGGCGCGGACCGCGGCGAGGTAGTCGGCACCGTGCACGGTCAGCAGTTCGGACTCCCCGGCGGGTACCGGTTCCAGCACCGTCAGCCGGTCCAGCACGCCCAGGCTGCGGGCCAGTGACATCGTCAGGTCGAGCCGGACCGGCGACAGCGGATGCTCGCCGAAGTCGTATCCGAGATAGCCCTGCCCCCAGACCAGGGTGGTCCGGCAGTCCGATCCGACGTCCTGCGGCAAGCTCATGAGAATTGACGGTAACCGTCGCGGCGCCGGCCTTCACCCCGGCACCCGTGAGCGATTCCACAGCGGCTTGTCCCGGCGTGCGCGGACGTCGGGTGCCGTGCTTGGCTAGGGTTGTGAAGTTGGACATACTCAGGCTCGCCTGTTGGTCAACGTCATACGATTTCGCCGTCGAATGGAAGAGGCATCATGCCGGTCTCTGTCGAGCTGAGAACGCTGAACCGCGCGGTGGAGGAGCTCCGTACGGCCGTCGCGTCGCCGCCCGGCAAGTACGGTGACGTGCCGACCGTGGTGCGGCTTCGCACTGATCTCGAACGGCTCGAGCGGGACGTGCCCGACGTCTGCTCGCGGCCGCCGACCGGCCCGGGAGGAACCCCCACCGAGATGCACCAGCTGACCGACAAGTCCTATGACGCTTCGATGTGGGCCGAGGACGCCGACGACGAGGGCCTGGGCGGCTACCGTGGAACTTCACGATGACCAAAGCAGATCCGACTGACCGCAGCGCCGCAACCGGCGTCAACGCCCCCGGCCGGGCCCGCATCGGGGTCCGGACGCTGCGCACCGACCGCTGGTGGCTGCCCCAGCTGCTGACCGCCACGGTGCTGGGGCTCTTCGCCATCTATGCCACGGTGCGGGCCTTCCAGAACGGCGACTACTACTCCGAGCCCTACCTGACACCGCTGTACTCGCCCTGCCTGAGCACCGGTTGCGTGCCCGAGTCCAGTGACTTCGGCACGCCGATCGGCAGCTGGTTCCCGCTGTCGCCGGCGATCATCATCCTGATCTTCCCGCTCGGGTTCCGGATGACCTGCTACTACTACCGCAAGGCCTACTACCGGGCGTTCTGGATGTCGCCACCGGCCTGCGCGGTGGCCGAGCCGCACGCCAAGTACACCGGCGAGACCCG
Source organism: Jatrophihabitans sp. (assembly GCA_035940975.1). Lineage (GTDB taxonomy): Bacteria > Actinomycetota > Actinomycetes > Mycobacteriales > Jatrophihabitantaceae > Jatrophihabitans_A. The sequence goes on from DASZEI010000306.1 coordinate 6,265, forward strand.
CTTTCCGCTGATCCTGCAGAACATCCACCGCTACTTCTGGTACGTGGCGATGCTCTTCTCGGTCATCCTGACCTACGACGCGATCCTCGGCTTCCGCGACGAGCAGGGCAACTGGGGGCACATGGGCCTGGGCACCGTGGTGCTGCTGGTCAATGCCGCGCTGATCTGGGCGTACACGCTTTCCTGCCACTCCTGCCGGCACATCGTGGGCGGGCGGTTGAAGCACTTCTCCAAGCACCCGTTGCGGTACTGGGCGTGGTCGAAGGTGTCGCAGCTCAACGCCCGGCACATGCAACTGGCCTGGGTATCGCTGGTGTGGCTGGTCGTCACCGACTTCTACATCTTCCTGCTGGCTCGCGGTGCCTTCAGCGATCCGCGGTTCTTCTAGAACCGGGCCGGCCACACTGAGTCCACTTCCCCGCCGTCACCGAACAACGCCACCGCTGAGGACTGCTGCCTGATGACCGAATACGAAGAGCATCGCTACGACGTCGTGATCATCGGTGCCGGCGGCGCCGGCCTGCGCGCCGCCATCGCCGCCCGCGAAGCCGGCCTGCGGACCGCGATCATCTGCAAGTCGCTTTTCGGCAAGGCGCACACGGTGATGGCCGAGGGCGGCATCGCGGCCTCGATGGGAAACGTCAACTCCAATGACAACTGGCAGGTGCACTTTCGCGACACCATGCGTGGTGGCAAGTTCCTGAACAACCCGCGGATGGCCGAATTGCACGCCAAGGAGGCCCCGGACCGGGTCTGGGAACTCGAGACCTACGGCGCGCTGTTCGACCGGACAGCAGACGGCAGGATCAGCCAGCGCAACTTCGGCGGCCACGAGTACCCGCGGCTGGCCCACGTCGGTGACCGCACCGGCCTGGAGCTGATCCGCACGCTGCAGCAGAAGATCGTCTCGCTGCAGCAGGACGACGGCAACGGGGTGGCCTCGGACGGCAAGCTCAAGGTGTTCGCCGAGCTGACCGTCACCGAGTTGCTGCTCGACGACGGCGGCGCGATCGCCGGCGCCTTCGGGTACTGGCGGGAATCCGGCCGGTTCGTGGTGTTCCGGGCACCGGCGGTGGTGCTGGCGACCGGCGGGATCGGCAAGTCCTTCAAGGTCACCTCGAACTCCTGGGAGTACACCGGCGACGGTCACGCGCTGGCGCTGCGAGCCGGCTCGAACCTGATCAACATGGAGTTCGTGCAGTTCCACCCGACCGGCATGGTGTGGCCGCCGTCGGTCAAGGGGATCCTGGTGACCGAGTCGGTCCGCGGCGACGGCGGTGTGCTGCGCAACTCCGACGGCGAGCGATTCATGTTCAACTACGTGCCGGACGTGTTCCGCAAGAACTACGCCCAGACCGAGGACGAGGCCGACCGCTGGTACTCCGACCCCGACAACAACAAGCGACCGCCGGAGCTGCTGCCCCGGGACGAGGTCGCCCGCGCCATCAACTCCGAGGTCAAGGCCGGCCGCGGCTCGCCGCACGGCGGGGTGTTCCTCGATGTCTCGACCCGGTTGCCGGCCGAGGAGATCGTCCGGCGGCTGCCCTCGATGCACCACCAGTTCAGGGAGCTTGCCGACGTCGACATCACCAAGGAGCCGATGGAGGTCGGACCGACCTGTCACTACGTGATGGGTGGTGTCCAGGTCGATCCCGACAGCGCTGCCGCCGACGGTGTTCCGGGCCTGTTCGCGGCCGGCGAGGTGGCCGGCGGCATGCACGGCTCGAACCGGCTGGGCGGCAACTCGCTGTCGGACCTGCTGGTCTTCGGCTGCCGGGCCGGCGTCGGCGCCGCCGAGTACGTGGCCACGCTGGGCGGCTCCTACCCGATGGTCAACGAGAAGTCGGTGGCCGCGGCATCAGCCGCCGCGCTGGCGCCGTTCAAGACCGAGTCCGGTGAGAATCCCTATACGGTGCACCAGGAACTGCAGCAGACCATGAACGACCTGGTCGGCATCATCCGCACCGAGACTGAGATGCGGCAGGCGCTGGACCGGCTGGCCGATCTCAAGGCGCGGGCCCGCCAGGTCAGCGTCGAGGGCCACCGGCAGTTCAACCCGGGCTGGCACCTGGCGCTGGACCTGCAGAACATGGTCGCGGTCAGCGAGTGCGTGGCCCGGGCGGCGCTGGTGCGGCAGGAAAGTCGTGGCGGGCATACCCGGGACGACTTCCCGGCGATGAGTTCGGAGTGGCGCCAGCGCAACCTGGTCTGCACGCTGGAGGCCGACGCCGACGGGATGGGCGAGGTCAGCATCGAGGAGAAGCCGGTTCCGACGATGCGGCCCGACCTGCTGGAACTGTTCGACCGGGACGAGCTGGCCAAGTACCTGACCGAGGACGAGCTCCCAGTGATGGAAGCCGAGGGGACTCATGAGTGAGGATCGCAGGGAGCGCCAGCGAGCGAGGACCGGAGCGAATGCGGCGATGAGCGCTTGCGCGAAGAGCGAGGGGCAGCAATGACCTACAAGGCGAAGTTCCGGGTCTGGCGCGGGGATTCCGACAGCGGCGCGCTGCAGGACTTCACCGTGGAGGTCAACGAGGGCGAGGTCGTCCTCGACATCATCCATCGGCTGCAGGCCACCCAGGCCTCGGACCTGGCCGTCCGCTGGAACTGCAAGGCCGGCAAGTGCGGCTCGTGCAGCGCCGAGGTCAACGGCCGGCCGCGGCTGCTGTGCATGACCCGGATGTCGACGTTCACCGAGGCCGAGACGATCACCGTCACGCCGCTGCGCGCGTTCCCGGTGATCCGCGACCTGGTCACCGACGTCTCGTTCAACTACGAGAAGGCCCGCGAGATCCCGTCCTTCGCGCCGCCGGTCGGTGTGGCGCCCGGTGAGTACCGGATGCAGCAGGTCGACGTGGAGCGCTCGCAGGAGTTCCGCAAGTGCATCGAGTGCTTCCTGTGCCAGACCGTCTGCCACGTGATCCGCGACCACGACGAGAACAAGCAGGCGTTCTCGGGGCCGCGGTACTTCATCCGGGCGGCAGAACTCGACATGCACCCGCTCGACGCGCGTGACGACCGCAAGGAGCAGGCGCAGAAGGCGCAGGGCCTCGGTTACTGCAACATCACGAAATGCTGCACCGAGGTGTGCCCCGAGCACATTAAGATTACCGACAACGCGATCATCCCGATGAAGGAGCGCGTTGTGGACCGTAAGTTCGACCCGATCGTCCGGCTCGGCCGGAAGATCTTCCGTCGTGACCAGCTCGACGACCCGGC
>DASZEI010000307.1:0-6047 GCA_035940975.1 Jatrophihabitans sp.
CTGGACCAGCAACCCCGGCCGAACCCGAGCCCTGGACAACTTCCTCACCCACTACAACACTCAACGCGGCCACTCCGCCCTCGGCGGACACCCACCCATCAGCCGACTCACCGCCTAACAACAACGTGTCAGGTCAGTACACCTAGCACACGACCGTCCTATCCGGAGTCCGCGTGAACGCGCCTGTCGCGGTGACACTCAGCGGCCGAGGAAGACCGGCTTCTGCTTGTTGACGAAGGCCGCCACGGAGGCCTTGTGATCCTCGGTGGCCCCGGCGGCGGCCTGCAGCACGGCCTCGTGGCCCAGGGCCTGCTCGAAGGTGGCCGTCGCGCCGTAGTGGATCGCGCCCTTGATGGCGGCGTAGGCCAGGGTCGGGCCGGCGGCGAGCTGCGCGGCCAGCTGCTGGGCGGTGGGCAGCACCTGATCGGCCGGCACCAGCTGGGTCACCAGCCCGTACTGCTGCGCCGTCTCGGCGGTGATCGGCCGCCCCAGCAGCGACAGCTCCAGGGCCCGGCCGGCACCGATCAGCCGGGGCAGCGTCCAGGAGGCGCCGCTGTCCAGGCCCAGGCCGACGTTGGCGAAGGCCAGCAGGAACTTGGCCTCCTCGGCCACGATCCGCAGATCGCAGGCGAAGCTGAACGAGGCGCCGGCGCCGGCGGCCGTTCCGTTCACCGCGGCGATCACCGGCTTGGGCATCTGCGCCAGCGACAGCGCGATCGGGTTGTAGTGCTCCACCACGGTGCGCAGCGGAGCCGGATCGTCAGCCTGCAGCAGCTGGATGTGCTCGCTGAGGTCCTGGCCGACGCAGAACCCCCGGCCGCTTCCGGTCAGCACCACGGCCCGCACCGAGCTGTCTGTTCCGACATCTGCCAGGCCCTGCACCAGGGCGTCCTTCAGCTCCGTCGAGAGCGCGTTCATCGACTCGGGGCGGTTCATCGTCAGGGTTGCCACACCCTCGGTGCGGTCGATCAGCAGCACGTCAGCCATAGCGGCAGCCTAAGACATCGCGCCGGTGACGCGCCTGGAACCGGGCCGCTTTGGCTGCCTCACCGGCGATGCGAGACAATGTGACCAGCACTGACCGGTCGAAGGCTGATCGGCTGGACGTGAGGTGCAGTTCTTGGACGTGATGGTGCAGTTCTTATCGCATAGGAGGCACGGATGGCGGCGATGAAGCCGCGGACGGGTGATGGTCCGCTGGAAGTCACCAAGGAGGGTCGCGGCTTGGTGATGCGCGTCCCGCTGGAAGGCGGCGGCCGTCTCGTCGTCGAGCTTTCTGCCGATGAGGCCAGCGCGCTGTCCCAGGCGCTGTCAGCCGCCGTAGGCTAGCGGGCCACCTGTCGGCCCCAGTCGAGTTCCGTGCGCCGCTGGCACGGAGCATGGCTGGGGCCGCGTTGTGCCCGCCGGTTCACCCGGCACCTCCCGACCCGTCCGCTCCGCTACTCCGACCCCAGTCCAGCCCGTCATCGTGAAGAGGTCCCTGTGATCCTGCTGCAGATTCCCGAACACCGCACCGCCGCCGACGTGGTGGCAGTCGGCCTGATCGGTTCAGAGTTGCAGCTGCACGAAATGTCCACCACCGCGCTGCCGGTGGCCGCCGCCGAGGCCTGCGCACAGTACGTCTCGGCCGAGGAGCCCAGTGCCGAGGCCGGCGCCGTGCACACCGTGACGCTGCCCGGTGCGGTGCCGGCCACCGTGCTGATCGCCGGCCTCGGCGACGCCGGTCCCGACGACCTGCGGGTGGCGGCGGTGGCGCTGGGCCGGCGGATCGAAGCGCTGCCCGAATCGCGCAGCGTGTGCGTGGCCATCGACGCGCCGAGTCCCGAGCAGAGCCGGGCGCTGGCTGAGGGGCTGGTGCTCGGCGGCTACCAGTTCAGCAGGGCCTCCGACGCCCAGGAGCCCCTGCACCAGCTCGACCTGATCGGCGCCCTGGACCGGGCCGGCCTGACCGCCGGTGACGAGGCCGCCGACGCGGCCGGCTGGGCACGCGACCTCGGCAACACCCCGGCCAACGACCTGACGCCGGCCAGGCTCGGGGAGCTGGCCGAGCAGCAGCTCACCCCGGCCGGCTGCAAGGTCGCCGTGCACGATGAGGCCTGGCTGGCGGCGGGGGGCTTCGGCGGCTTGCTGGCCGTCGGCGGCGGCGCGGCCGCCGGCCCCCGGCTGATCGAGGTCAGCTACCGGCCACGGCGAAAGAGCGGTGCTCCGCCGCTGCCGCACGTGGTGCTGGTCGGCAAGGGAATCACCTTCGACTCCGGCGGGCTGAACCTCAAACCGGCCGACGGCATGCGCCATATGCACACCGACATGTGCGGCGGCGCCGCGGTGCTCGGCGCTATCCAGTACGCGGCGATGCGGAAGCTGGCGGTCTCGGTCACCGCCCTGGTGCCGGCCGCCGAGAACGCCGTGTCGGGAACCGCGATGCGACCCTCGGACGTGATCACCCATGTCGGTGGCCGCACCACCGAGGTCGGCAACACCGACGCCGAGGGCCGGCTGGTGCTGGCCGATGCGCTCGCGTACGCGACCAGCCGGCTCAGGCCCGACGTGCTGATCGACATCGCCACCCTGACCGGTGCGATGCGGATCGCCCTGGGCCTGGAGACGGCCGGGTACTTCGCCAACGACGACGACCTGGCCGCCCGGCTGGAGTCGGCCGCCGCCGAGTCCGGCGAGCCGATCTGGCGGATGCCGCTGGAGCACCACTACGCCAAGCAGCTGAAGTCACCGGTCGCCGACGCCCGCAACGACCCGGGCAGCCCGGGGGCCATCACCGCGGCGCTGTTCCTGCAGCCGTTCGTGGGCGAGGTGGCCTGGGCGCACCTGGACATCGCCGGGCCGGCGCGGGCCACTGAGGACGGACCGCTGCTGTGCCGCGGCGCCACCGGCTTCGGCACCCGGCTGCTGGCCCGCTACCTGGAGGCCGCTGCCAGCCGGGCCTAGCCCAGCAGGCCTGGTGAGGGTCGCCGTGCCGTACCGGGACCAGCAGGCCTGGTCAGGTTGGCGGGCCGCGACCTGCCGGGGTGCCAGTCCGCGGCCGGCTCAGAGCAGCGACTCGTACAACCGCACCGTCCGGGCCGCGATCGCGTCCCAGCCGTACTCGGTGACCGCCCGCTCCCGCCCGGCCAGCCCCATTGCCCGCAGCCGGCCGCGATCGCCGATCAGCGAGTTGACCGCGGCGGCGAAGTCGGCCTCGAACTCCTTCGGCGCGGCGGCGTCGTAGTCGACCAGCAGGCCGGTCTCGCCCTCGACCACCACGTCCGGGATGCCGCCGACCCGGGAGGCCACCACCGCGGTCTCACAGGCCATCGCCTCGAGGTTGACGATGCCCTGCGGCTCGTAGATCGACGGGCACAGGAACAGGTCGGCGGCGGTCAGCAACTGCAGCAACTGCTCGCGGGGCAGCATCTCCTGGATCCAGACGACGCCCTCCCGGCCGGCCTGCAACCGCTGGACGGCGGTGCTGATCTCGGCTGCCAGCTCCGGGGTGTCCGGGGCACCGGCGCACAGCGCCAGCTGCACGCCGGGAGCGAACTCGGCAGCCGCCGCCACCAGGTGAGCGACGCCCTTCTGCCGGGTGATCCGGCCGACGAACAGCGCGATCGGCCGGTCCGGGTCCAGGCCGTAGCGCGCCAGCACGTCGCGGCCGGGCACCGGCGCGTAGAGCTCGGTGTCGATCCCGTTCGGGATCACGTGCACCCGGGACTCGTCCAGGGCGGGGTAGGCGGTGAGGATGTCGGCCCGCATCCCGGTGCTGACCGCCACCACCGCGGCGGCCGCTTCGTAGGCGCTGCGCTCGGCCCAGGAGGAGATCCAGTAGCCGCCGCCGAGCTGCTCGGCCTTCCACGGCCGCAGCGGCTCCAGTGAGTGCGCGGTCACCACGTGCGGGATGTCGTACAACATCGAGGCAAGGTAACCGGCCAGGTTGGCGTACCAGGTGTGCGAGTGCACCAGGTCGGCGGCCGATCGGCCGTCAGACGTCAGACCTGCCACCATCTCCAGGTCGATGCCCAGGGTCGCCAGCGCCGGATTGGCCCCGGCCAGTCTCGGTGGCGTCCGGTAGGCGTGCACGCCCGGCTCGTCCCGCTCGGTTCCGAAGCAGTGCACCTCGATCTCGATCAGCTTGCGCAGCTCGCGGGCCAGGAACTCGATGTGGACGCCGGCTCCGCCGTAGACCTCGGGCGGGTACTCACGACTGATCAGTGCTGCGCGCATGCTTAGCACGCTATCCCCTGCTCGCACCCCCTGGGCAGCAGGTGTGACAGCGCTGGCAATCCCGCTAGGGTGGCGATATGGCTGCTGGCGTCCGGGTACTCGGCATCGTGCTGGCCGGCGGTGAGGGAAAGCGGTTGTGGCCCCTCACCGCGGACCGGGCAAAGCCGGCGGTGCCCTTCGGGGGAAACTACCGGCTGATCGACTTCGTGCTGTCGAACATGGTCAACGCGGGCTTCCTGCGGATCTGCGTGCTCACCCAGTACAAGTCGCACTCGCTGGACCGGCATGTCACCCAGACCTGGCGGATGTCGCAATTGCTGGGCAACTACGTGACTCCGGTGCCGGCGCAGCAGCGGCTGGGCCCGCGCTGGTACACCGGCAGCGCCGACGCGATCCTGCAGTCGATGAACCTGATCACCGACGAGAAGCCGACCCACATCGTGGTCTTCGGCGCCGATCACGTGTACCGGATGGACCCCAAGCAGATGCTGGACCGGCACATCGAGTCGGGCTGCGGGGTCACCGTGGCCGGCATCCGGGTGCCACGCGAGCAGGCCGACCAGTTCGGCGTGATCGACGCCGACGCCAACGGCAAGGTGCTGCAGTTCCTGGAAAAGCCGGCCGACCCACCTGGCCTGCCGGATGACCCCAATGTCAGCTATGCCTCGATGGGTAACTACATCTTCAGCACCGAGGCCCTGATCGAGGCGCTGCGGGCCGACGCGGAGGACCCGACCTCGGTGCACGACATGGGCGGCTCGATCATGCCGTGGATGGTCGAACGGGGCCGGGCCTCGGTGTACGACTTCGACGACAACGACATCCCCGGCTCGGAGGAGCGCGACCGCGGCTACTGGCGAGACGTCGGGACCATGGACGCCTACTACGACGCGAACATGGACCTGGTCAGCGTCCATCCGATCTTCAACCTGTACAACTCGGCCTGGCCGATCTACACCTTCCACGAGCAGCTGCCGCCGGCCAAGTTCGTCGACGGCGGGCTGGCCCAGGAGTCCATCGTGGGGGCCGGGGCGATCATCTCCGGCTCGACGGTGCGCGGCAGCGTGCTCTCCCCGAACGTCAAGATCCGCAACGGCGCCTACGTCGAGGGCTCGGTGATCATGGACAACGTGGTGATCGGCGAGGGTGCGGTGGTCCGGCGGGCGATCCTGGACAAGAACGTGGTGGTCGCTCCCGGTGCCCACATCGGGGTCGACCTGGATCACGACCGCGACCGGCACCACGTTTCCGAGGGCGGCGTGGTGGTGCTCGGCAAGGCCGCACGGGTCGGATTCTGAGCATGCGAGGGGGCCCCCGGCCTGCGCGGCGAACCGGGCGTAGCAGAAGAATGGTGCCAGGCCGGTCACGGTTCAGTTGCGTAGCCGAGGGTTGTGCCTGCCCGGCTGAGCGCTGGGCCTAGAGTCTCGGCCAACCATGCCCGTGAATGCGTATCGAAGAGAGAAGTGAGAATGCGTCGTTCTATCGCCGTCTTCGTCGGACTCGCCGTCACCGGCTCGCTGGCCCTGACCGGATGCGCCAAGAACACCCCGAAGACCAGCACGCCGACCACCTCGGCAACGGTCGGGGCGGTCAACAAGGACCAGGCCGCCGCGGACCTGCTGCCGGCCGCGATCAAGTCCTCGGGCAAGCTGATCGTCGGCATCAACGTGCCCTACGCCCCGAACGAGTACAAGGACCCGTCCGGAAAGATCATCGGCTGGGAGGTCGACCTGCTCGAAGGGCTGGCCAAGAAGCTGGGTGTCACCCCGGTCCTGCAGGAGTCCGGCTTCGACAACATCATCCCGTCGGTCAAGGCCGGCAAGTTCAACATC
>DASZEI010000308.1:0-6142 GCA_035940975.1 Jatrophihabitans sp.
TTCCCCGAGAAGGGCGGCTCGACCCGGGAGGCGAAGAAGATCTGCGTCGGCTGCGAGGTGCGGGGCGAATGCCTGGAGTACGCACTCGAGCACGACGAGCGCTTCGGCATCTGGGGTGGCCTCAGCGAGCGGGAACGCCGCCGGGTCAAGCGCCGCGCCGGCTGAGGATCAGCCCGCTCGCTGACGCTCGCTGCGATGCTCACTCAGCTGAGGGCGGGTCGATCTCGTCGGTCGATCGGCCCAGCAGCCGGGCCAGCTGTTCCACCACCACGTCGTGCACCAGGTCGGCCAGGTCCTCGCTCTGCGCGGCCCGGCTTTCCAGCGGTCGCCGGTAGACCACGATCACCGGGGCCGAGATCCCGGCCACCCCGTTGCGGTACAGCCGCGACAGCGGCACCGCGTTGTCATCGAGGATGTCCTCGTCGAAGTCGAAGTCGGCCGGCCCCCGGTGGCTGACGTCCGGCACGTCCTCCACCGCGAATTCCACTTGGGCCAGCTGCTCGGCCAGCCGCGGCTGCAGGTGATCGACCGCGTGCAGCACCATCGCGTCGAAGGCGTCACCCCGGCTGTGCGCGATCGGCACCGGCCGCGGCGCCAGCATTCCGCGCAGGCCACGGCCGTGCCGGTCCCGGCGCCGGCCCGGACGCCGTGCCGGCGACTGCCCATTGGTGCCCATGGTTGGCGAGCCTAGTGGGGTAAGGCCTGCGACACGCGGCGGCGAACGCCGCTCACCGGCAAAGTTCGGACCGAGGGCTAGTGTCGCCCGTTGTGAGGCATGTCCGTCGCTGTACCCGCACTGGCTGCAGCCAGTCTGCCGTCGCGACGCTGACCTACATCTACTCGGATTCGATGGCGGTGGTCGGCCCGCTGGCCGCCTTCGCCGAGCCGCACTCCTATGACCTGTGCGAGGAGCATGCGGTCCGGCTGACGGTGCCGCGCGGCTGGGAGGTCGTCCGGCATGCCGGTGAGTTCCCGTCCCCGATCCCGCACGCCGACGACCTCGAGGCGCTGGCCGACGCCGTCCGCGAGGCAGCCCGGATCGAGGTCCCGCGCCAGCCGAGCGCTGCCGAGGACAACGGACTGACCGGCCGGCGCGGCCATCTACGGGTGGTCCCGCCGCCGGTCTGAGTCCTGCTCAGGTCTGAGTCCCGCTCAGGCCCGAGACCGGCTCAGGCCCGAGACCGGCACAGACCGGGTGGTGGCAGGCCGCGCTCGGCCTCCGGCATGAAGTCCTACCCGGCTGATCGCCTAGGCTGGCAGATCACGACCCGCGACGGAGCCGGAAACCGCTGCTCCGCGCGCTGAGCGAGCCGCCGCTCAGTTCCGACCACCGCCAGGAGAGGCGTCCGCAAAGGTGATCAACCTTTCCGACATCGTGAAGGCCTACGACGTCCGGGGCATCGTTCCGGACCAGTTGAACCCCGAGGTAGCCCGCGCGCTAGGTGCGGCCTTTGTGACCGTCACCGGGGTCGGCGCACTGGCCGCCGGGCACGACATGCGCGAGTCCGGCCCCGAACTGCTGGCCGCGTTCGCCGACGGAGCCACCAGCCGGGGCGCCGACGTGGTCGACATCGGGCTGGCCTCGACGGACCTGCTCTACTTCGCCAGCGGCCAGCTGGGGCTGGCCGGGGCGATGTTCACCGCCAGCCATAATCCGGCCCGCTACAACGGGATCAAGCTGTGCCTGCCGGGCGCCCAGCCGGTCGGGCAGGACTCCGGGCTGGTGCAGATCCGCAGCACCGCCCAGGACTACCTGGCCGGTGGCCTGCCCGCGCCGGTGGCCGAGCCGGGAACCGTCAGCAGCCGTGAACTGCTGGCCGACTACGCCCGCTACCTGCGCGGGCTGGTGGACCTGTCGGCGTCCCGGCCGCTGAAGGTCGTGGTGGACGCCGGCAACGGAATGGGCGGCTACACCGTGCCTGCGGTGCTCGGCGACGCCGTCCTCGAACCGCTGCCGCTGGAGATCGTTGCGCTCTACTTCGAACTGGACGGCAGCTTTCCCAACCACGAGGCCAACCCGCTGGAACCGGCCAACCTGGTCGACCTGCAGCAAAAGGTCGTCGCCGTCGGTGCTGATATCGGGCTGGCCTTCGACGGTGACGCCGACCGGTGCTTCGTCATCGACGCCGACGGCAACCCGGTCTCACCCAGCGCGATCACCGCGCTGGTAGCGGTCCGGGAACTGGCCAAGGCGCCGGGCTCGCCCGTCATCCACAACCTGATCACGTCCAAGGCGGTGCCCGAGATCATCGCCGAGCACGGTGGCCGGCCGGTCCGGACCCGGGTCGGGCACTCCTACATCAAGGCCGAGATGGCCGTCACCGACGCGGTGTTCGGCGGGGAGCACTCGGCGCACTACTACTTCCGCGACTTCTGGCGCGCCGACACCGGCATGCTCGCCGCGATGCACGTGCTGGCCGCGCTCGGCGAGCAGGACGGCACGCTGACCGAACTGACCGCCGGCTACGAGCGCTACCACGCCTCCGGTGAGATCAACTCCAAGGTGATCGACCAGGCCGAGAAGGTGGCCGCCGTCCGCGACCGGTTCGCCGACCGGACCACGGCCACCGACACCCTGGACGGCCTCACCATCGAGCTGGTCGACGGTTCCTGGCTCAACGTCCGTGCCTCCAACACCGAACCGCTGCTGCGGCTCAACGTCGAAGCCCCCACCAGTGCCGCGCTGGCCGCCGTCCGCGACGAGGCGCTGGCCGTGATCCGGTCCTAGGAGGATCCCCTTGTCCATTTCGGCCGACCTGCTCTCGATCCTGGCCTGCCCCAGCGCCGACCACGCCCCGCTGCGGCTGGAGACCAGCGCTGCCGGCGAGCACCTGGTCTGCACGTCCTGCCTGAGCCGGTTCCCGATCTCCGACGGCATCCCGGTGCTGCTGGCTGACGAGGCGGTGCCCGGCCCGCGCGGCCTGGGAGTGCCGGCGGACGAAGCGTCGGCAGACGAAGCGTCGGCAGACGAAGCATCGGCAGACGAAGCGTCCGCGACCGAAGCGTCGGCGACGGACGAGGCGCCGGTTGGCGAGGCGCCTGCGGCCCAGCCGCCGGCCGGCAGCGCGGCTCCCGGCCAGCAGCCCGGGGATTCCGGGTGAACTCCTTCCAGCAGGAGCTGCTGGACGACCCGCAGGCGCTGATCCAGGCCGACCGCGGCGGCCTGCTGCGGGCGCTGGCCGGCGCCGGCGCCCAGGTGCGCCGCGCCATCGACACCATCGAGGAGTTCGGCGTCGACCGGCTGCGCGGCTCGACGGTTCCGCGCGCCGTGCTGGTGGCGCCGGACGCCGCCGCCCCGTACCTGTCCAGCCTGCTGGACGCGCTGGCTTCGGCCGACGCGCCGGTGATCGACTGGCGCGATCCCACCCTGCCCCGCTGGGCGGGCCCCGCCGACGCGCTGCTGGTGGTCTCGGCCGACGGCCGGCATCCCCGGCTCGCCGAACTGGTCGCCCAGGCCGACCGGCGCGGCATGGTCATCGCGGTCGCCGCCCCGGTCCGGTCACCGGTGGCGGCCGCGGCCGCCCGCCATCCGATCGCTGACCTCAGCCACCTGGCCTCGGTGCCGCCGCGAGCGGTCTGGTGGGCGCTGGCGACGCCGGCCCTGCAAGCCCTGGACGCCCTCGGGCTGGCGCCGACGGCCCACCTGCTGGGCAGCGTCGCCGACAGCCTGGACGGGGTCGCCGAGACCGACCGGCCGGACTCCTCGGCCTACACCGGCCCGGCCAAGTTACTGGCCGCCGAACTCGCCGAGTCGGTGCCGGTGATCGCCGGGATCGGCCGGACCGGCGTGGTGGCCGCCCGCCGGTTCGCCGGGGCGGTCCAGCTGATCGGCGGATCCACCGCGATGGCCGCGGCGCTGCCCGACGACGTCGCCCGGATCGGTTCGCTGCTGGAGTTCGCCAGCACCGAGGCCGACTTCTTCGCCGACCGGGTGTCCGAGCCCGCGGTCCGGCCGCGGCTGGTGCTGATCGGTGACGATGACCGCTACGGCGAGGCGCAGGACACCCTGTGGGACGGCCTGGGCGACGACGCCGGAAGGCGGGCCGGCTCGGCGCTGGCGGGGCTGGCCGCCAGTCGCGGCATCGGCAGTTCCCGGATCCTGGTGCCGGACGCGCCGCCGCTGGTCCGGTTCGCCGCCGCCTCGGCCACCGGCGACTTCGCCGCGACGTATCTGGCACTGGCCCGTGGAATCGACCCGTCCGCGCCGAGACTAGGAGAGCTGCCACATTGAATCGCTGTGCTGTGAGCGAGCGTGCCGCGAGCGCTGACCCGGCCCGGGGAGCGCGGACGTGAGCGCCCACGGCGGCTCCAAGGCGGTACTGGCCGCGCTGGGCGCCAACCTCGGCATCGCCGTGATCAAGTTCATCGCGTTCCTGCTGACCGGCTCGTCCTCGATGCTGGCCGAGTCGGTCCACTCGCTGGCCGACTCCGGCAACCAGGCTCTGCTGCTGCTGGGCGGCCACCGGTCGCGGCGGGAGGCCACCGCCGAGCATCCGTTCGGCTACGGCCGCGACCGCTACGTCTACGGGTTCCTGGTGGCGCTGGTGCTGTTCACCGTCGGTGGCCTGTTCGCCGTGTACGAGGGCATCCACAAGATCGCCGATCCGCACCACCTGGACTCGCCGCAGATCGCCATCGGCGTGCTGCTGGTCGCGATCGTCCTGGAGTCGCTGTCCTTCCGCACCGCCATCCGGGAATCCCGGGGGCCGAAGGGCAACTCCAGCTGGCCCGAGTTCATCCGGCGGGCCAAGGTGCCCGAGCTTCCGGTCGTCCTGCTGGAGGACTTCGCCGCCCTGGTCGGGCTGACCCTGGCACTGTTCGGGGTCGGGCTGAGCGTCCTGCTGGACGAGCCGGTCTGGGACGGCGTCGGCACCGTGGCGATCGGGGTGCTGCTGATCGCCGTGGCCGTCATCCTGATCATCGAGACCAAGAGCCTGCTGCTCGGCGAGGCGGCCAGCCCCGCGGCGGTGTCGCGGATCGAGGCCGCCCTGGTCGGCGATTCGGCCAGTGGCATCTCCGGGGTGATCCACCACCGGACCATGCACCTGGGCCCGGACGAGGTGCTGGTTGCGGCCAAGGTCTCGATGTCACCGGGCAGCTCGCTGGCCGAGGTCGCGAACGCGATCGACGCCGCCGAAGCCAGGGTGCGGGCCGCCGAGCCCACCGCCCGGGTGATCTACCTCGAGCCGGACGTGTACCGCCCCGAGCTGGCCACCGGCGGCACCGGATGACCGCGGAGCGGCAGCCGCGGTTGATCGGATTGCACAACGCGATCCGCGAGTACGCCTGGGGCTCGGTGAAGGCGATCCCGGAACTGCTGGGCGTCGAGCCGACCGGCCGGCCGGCCGCCGAGCTGTGGATGGGCGCGCATCCGGACGAGCCGTCCCGGTGGTCCGAGCACCCCGACCGGCCGGCCCTGGACGAGCTGATCGGGCAGGATCCGCGGCGGTGGCTGGGTGAGGCGAGCCTGGCGGCGTTCGGCCCGCGGTTGCCGTTCCTGATGAAGGTGCTGGCCGCCGAGCGGGCGCTGTCGATGCAGGTGCATCCCAGCCGGGCCCAGGCCGAGGCCGGCTTCGCGGCCGAGGAGGCCACCGGCATGCCGCGCGGGACGGGCGGGCGCAACTACTGCGACGCCAACCACAAACCGGAGCTGGCCTACGCCCTGACCGAGTTCGAGGCGTTCTGCGGGTTCCGGCCGGTGCCGGCCACCCTGGAGCTGCTGGACGCGCTGGCGGTGCCCGAGCTGGCCGGCTACCTGCCGCTGCTGGCCGGCCAGGACGGCCTGCGGGCGACCTTCACCACCCTGTTGAGCCTGACCGGCGAAGCCCGCGAGCGGCTGGTCGAGGCCACCGTCGCCGGCTGCCGGCGGCTGGCCGAGCAGGACAGCCCCTGGGCGGGGGCGGCGCGGGCCTCGGTGCTGGCGGCGGAGGACTTTCCCGGCGACATCGGCGCGGTGCTGGCGCTGCTGCTCAACTACGTCCGGCTGGCCCCGGGCGAGGCAATCTACCTGGGGGCCGGCAACGTGCACGCCTACCTGCGCGGGGTGTGCATCGAGATCCTTGCCAACAGCGACAACGTGCTGCGCTGCGGCCTGACCCCCAAGCATGTCGACATCCCCGAACTGCTTCGGGTCGCCGACTTC
>DASZEI010000309.1:0-3480 GCA_035940975.1 Jatrophihabitans sp.
CCCGGACCCGGTCGTACCGCCAGTCGTTCCTGGTCGCCTACGCAACCCGGATCGGTGAACGGCTGGCAGATGCGCGGGACGCGGGCGCAGCCGCGGTACCTGATCCGGCGCGGCTGCTGCCGGTGCTGGCTGCCCGGGAGCACGTGGTGGACGAACTGTTCGAGTCGATGTTCCCGGAATCGGTGCCCCGCTCGTTTAGCGTCGGCAACGCCGCCGGGTGGCACGCCGGACGCGCCGCCGCAGACCTCGCGGTCTTGACCACCCACCGCTCAGTGACGTCGGGAGACAGCTGATCCACACGCGAGGCGGGCCGCTTGCCAGCCAGCCATGCCGTGCACACCAGCGCCCGGCGGGGTACTGGCCGAGCACAGATACACGCCGCGAAGCGGGGTCTGCCACGGCCGCAGCGAGAACACCGGCCGGGCGATGAACTGGCGCAGATCGCCCGCACCACCGCCGATGTCGCCGCCGACCATGTTTGCGTTGTGCGCCTCCAGCGCCGCCGGCCCCATCGCGTGGCGCGCCAGCACCCGGTCCCCAAAACCCGGCGCGAACCGCTCGATCTGGGCCTCGATCGCCGCAGTCATGTCGACATCCGAACCGTGGGGCACGTGGCAGTACGCCCAGAGGGTGTGCGCGCCGGCAGGCGCCCTGCTCGGATCGGCGACACAGGCCTGCACGACCAGCGCGAACGGGCGATCCGGATGCCGGCCGTGCGCCACGTCATGCTCGCCGGCCGCGATCTCCTCGAGCGTGCCGCCGAGGTGCACCGTCGCGGCGCCGGCCACCGAGGGATCACGCCAGGGCACCGGCCCGTCCAACGCCCAGTCGAGCTTGAACACGCCCGGCCCGTACCGGAATCGCTCCAGGCTGCGACGGTACCGGTGCGGCAGCCGATCCCCGGCGATGCCGACGACCTGGCGTGGGGTGAGATTGAGCAGGATCGACTCAGCGGGTGGCAGCTCGGCGAGATCCCGCACCACGGTGCCAGTCGCCACCTCACCGCCGTGCCGGCGTAACCGGGCGACCAGTGCGTCGGCGAGGACCTGCGATCCACCGGCGACGACCGGCCAGCCGACGTGGTGCGTCAGCGCGGCGAGCAGCAACCCGTAGCCTGCCGTGATGGGCAGGTTCAGGTCGAGGATGGAGTGCGCGGCCATGCCGGCGAAGGCCGCCCTGGCCCGCACACCGCGAAATGCCGCCCGGGCCACCCAGGTCGCCGGCCAGACGCCCAGCACTCCGTAGCCGGCAAGCAGCAAGGGAGCCTTCGGCGGCAGGTCCAGCGGCGCGAGCACTGAGTCGACCAGCGGATCACCAGCCTGAGCGGTGCGGCCGACCGTGGCGCGCCAGCGCCGCCCGTCGCTTCCCAGACCCGCCACGGTGGCATCGACATTGCGGTGGACCAGGACGGCGTCGTGATCGTCGAGCGGGTGCGCGGTGGCCACCGGCGGGTGGGCCCAGCGCACCTCGTCGTCCTGGAGCCGCAGAGCGCGAAACGCCGGCGAGCCCAGCGCCAGCGGGAGCACCGTCGCGCAGACGTCGTGGCGGAAGCCGGGCAAGGTCAGCTCTTCGGTGCGCAGGCCCCCACCGACCGTGTCGCTCGCCTCCACCAGCAACGTCCGCCGACCGGCTTCGGCCATGGTCACCGCGGCGACCAGGCCATTGGGGCCGGAGCCGACGACGACCGCGTCGAAGCCGTCGGCACGGCTCATCAGCGTTGCTCACCCCGTTTCGCAGCGCATGTCAAGGGCCACGCTTGGAGTCTTCACCGTAGTGCCGTCATGGGCCGGGATCGCAGCCACCGCGATTGCGCGTGGGCAGCCGGCTGCCACCCGGGACAACGACTACGACGAAGTGCCCGGATGGGAGGTCGTCAAGCTGTAGCGTGGCCGGCCATGACCGGGTACCCACCAGAGCCCTGGGAGTTGCGGGGTCAGCTGCACCTCACGGTATGGCGGGTTCCTTTGGCGCACCTGCCCCGGCTCAGCGCGGGGCTGAAGCCGGTGCGAGCCGGTGGCGCCGCGGTGGTCGCCACCTCCTGGGTGATCTATGAACCGGGTGGGGTGCTGTCCTACCGCGAGTTACTCGTGGCCGTCCTGGCGCACCGGGGCGGGCGGCCGCTGGTGACGATCACGGACATCTGGGTGGACAGCACTCCGTCGCTGCACGGTGGCCGCGAGCTGTGGGGTATCCCCAAGCAGCGGGCGTCCTTCCACATCGACGGAGCCACCTGCGCAGCGCTGGACGCTGATGGCGAACTGATCGCCCGCTGCGCCGTCCGACCGATCGGTGCGCTCCCAGGGCGCTGCCGCGGCCGTTGCACGGTGGCGCAGCAGCGCGCCGGCGAGCTCATGTTCATCCCGGTCCGCTGCAGCTCCAGGGTGCGACTGATCCAGATCAGCTGGAACTTCGCGCCCGGTGGACCGCTCGAGTGGCTTGCCGACGCTCAGCCGGCCTTCTCGGCCTCGCTGCGGGACTTCACGCTGTGCTTCGGGCGGCGCCACTGATACCGATCCGTGTCTCACCATGCGGTCAGTGGTGCAATTCGGCATTCCGCTGTGGCACGCTTACGCCGTGACCGCTGTCGGGATTCGGCTCGTAGCGCGTCGCCACGTCGATTTACTGCGAGTCTCCAGCGCGACCTGTCGACCGGCGGACTAACCCGCCGCCGCTGCGCTTTTCTCCTGATCATCAGCCGGCGCCGGGCGCGCTCGCTGGAGGTCGGTGACCTCAGGCAATGGTGCGCGCCCGCGTCCCCATCCTGAAGGTTCACTCATGGCGCCGACAGCGATCCGACCACGCGGTGAGGGTCAGTGGAAACTGGGCTACCGCGAACCACTTAATCGCAACGAGCAGGTCAAGAAAGACGACGACGGCCTGAACGTCCGGGCCCGGATCGAGACCATCTACGCACACCGGGGTTTCGACTCGATCGATCCCGCCGACCTGCGCGGCCGGATGCGCTGGTGGGGCCTTTACACCCAGCGTAAGCCGGGCATCGAGGGCGGCCGCACCGGTGCGCTGGAGCCCGAGGAGCTCGAGGACCGCTACTTCATGATGCGGGTCCGGATCGACGGGGGCGCCCTGACTACCGAGCAGCTGAGGGTGCTCGGTGAGACATCGCGAACCTATGCTCGCGACACCGCCGACATCACCGACCGGCAGAACATCCAGTACCACTGGATCCGCATTGAGGACGTGCCGGCGATCTGGCAGCGGCTGGAGGCCGTCGGGCTGTCCACCACCGAAGCCTGCGGTGACTGCCCCCGGGTGGTCCTGGGCTCGCCGGTCGCCGGCATCTGCGCCGATGAGGTGATCGACGGCACGCCGGCGATCGAGGAGATCAACCGCCGCTACCTCGGCGATCCAGCGTTCTCCAACCTGCCGCGCAAGTACAAGACAGCGATCTCGGGCCAGCAGGACGTGGCGCACGAGGTCAACGACGTCTCGTTCGTCGGTGTCGTGCACCCGCAGCACGGT
>DASZEI010000310.1:0-8583 GCA_035940975.1 Jatrophihabitans sp.
GTCGGCTGCTGGCCGAGTACCCCTCGATCGCGGCTGACCGGCTCCAGCGGCCGCAGGGCACTCCGTGGGGTGTCACCCTGGTGGTGAGCCACCGGTGCAACCTCAGTTGCGTGTACTGCTTCAGCGAGGTGGGACACAGCACGGCGTCCCTGGAACTCGAGCGGATGCTGGCGATCGTCGATCACACCCTGGCCCGCCGGCCGGCGGGCCCGCGCAGGGCCTTCGTGGTCAACTTCTTCGGCGGCGAGCCGACCCTGGGTATGGCCGATGTCGAGAAGGTCGTCGAACACGCCGAGCGCGCCTGCGCCGAAGCAGGCGTCGAGCTGTCCCTGCGGATGGTCACCAACGGCACTGCCCCGCGTTCGGTGCTGGAATACCTGGTGAAGCACGACTTCATGCTGACGGTGTCCATGGACGCCGCACCCGAGCGCCAGGGCGGGCAGCGCATCTACGGCAAGCACTTCAACGCCGAGCAGACGATGGACGCCATCAGGTACCTGGTGGAGTCGGGGTTGTCCATCCGGGTGCGGTCGACGGTGACCGGCGAGACCGTGCGGCATATGGATGAGACGGTGCGGTTCTTCGCGAGCCTGGGTGCTCGCTTCGTTCACTTCGAGCCCGTCGGACCGTCCGGCACCACCACCTCCGGGCGGCTCTCGCGCTACACCACGCCGTCGGCGGAGGACTACGCCGAGAACCTGCTGCGCGCCATGGACGCCGCCCGGCCGCTCGGGGTCGCGGTGTTCGGCTATGCCTTCCAGCACCTGCTGTCCACTCCGCCGCGCTCCTACTGCGGGCCGATGATCGGCGAGGATTCCTACAACGTGCTCAATGCCAACGGCGAGCTCATCATGTGCCCGGAGATGCAGGACCCAGCACGCAACGAGGGTTTCGGGCACAACGTCGGGCAGGTGAGCGGACGTCACACCGTCTCGCTGAACCTGGTGCGCAAGGAGGAGGTCGGCAAGCAGGCGATGCCGCTGCAGAACTCCTCCTGCCAGAGTTGCTATGCCCGCGACATCTGCAAGAGCGGCTGCCCGTCCCGCAACATCCAGGCCACCGGCAGTCTCACCAAGCTCGACCCGTACTCGTGCGCGGTGGCCAAGCGGGTCTGCGATGACGTCCTGCGCCGGATCGCCGTCGAGACCTTCCACGACGTCCCCGAAACGCCCGAGCCGATGATCAAGCCGATCTCGCTGCCTGCCGAGCTGTGCAGCACGCCGTTCGTCGGCAACGCGATCAGCGTCCTGCAGCGGGCCAAGGTCGTGTTCACGGTGACCCGCGAGCGGATCGACCCGTCGATGGACGGCGAGATCGCTCGGCTGTCGAGATTCCTCCACCCCACGCCGTGAACCCTCACGCGGCGCGACTGGCCTGTGCCCGGTTGGACCCCGGCCAGGCGGCCCGGCAGGCGGCCGAGTCCGGGCTGAGCCCGCTCGGCCTGCGCAGGCTGCTGTCGGAGTGGGACGGTGACCCGGTGCCGGAGCCGGGTACCTTCACGGTCGAACTCGCCCTCGGCGCTCGGGTCACCACGATGACCGTGCACATCCCGCAGCCCGCCGCGACCAGGCCGGGCGTGCTGGTGGTCCTGCACGGCGCCGGCAACAGCGGCGCCGCGATGCTGCCCTACTTCCTCGGGCTCGGCGAGCGATTGGGCATGGCGGTGCTGTGCCCGGATGCTCAGCTGCTCGATGACGTCAGAGGAAATCTGGAGGTGAGCGGCGTCTTCGCCAAGCACTTCCGCTTTCCCCGGTGGAGCTTCGGCGCCGACGACTTTCCGGTGGCGGCGATGCGGTGGGCGCTGGAGAACCTCGACGCCGATCCGGACCGCTGCGTGCTGGCCGGCGTGTCGATGGGCGGTCTGGCCTGCTGGAACCTCGCGATGCGCCTGTGGCCCCGGTTCGCGGCAGCCGTACCCGTCAACGGCGCGCTGTCGATCTGGGAGGCCTTCGGCACTGACCGGCGCACCCGGTTCCTGCTGCCGAACGCCGTCGCGCTGCCGTTGTTCGTCGTGCACGGCGCGCTGGACCAGCGGATCCCGCCTCGCTTCGACCGCGCCTCGGTCGCGCAACTGCGCGAGGCCGGACACCCGGCGCTGACCTACGTCGAGGTGCCCGACGGCGACCACCCGCTGGGCAGCCTGCACTTCGAGGACGGTGGCCCGCTCGTTGCCGACCTGCAGGCCTGGCTCACCGGCCGGCGGCGGCAGACCGACCCGGTGCGGATCCGCCACCGTGCACTCGATGACCAGCACGCCCGGGCGCACTGGATAGGCATGGGCGGCGTCGATCCGGCAGGTGCTGAGGTGATCGCCGAACGGGAGCGGGACGACCTGTACACGGTGCGGGTGCTCGGTGCGGAGACGGTGCTGCTGGGCCTGAACGGCGACCGCCTGGAACCGGGCGATCCGGTGACCGTGGTGCTCAACGGCGAGGCCTCGACGGTGCGCTTCGAACCCTCGCTGGAGACGGTGGCCGCCGGCTACCGCGAACACCTCGATCCGGCCCTGACCGCCGAGGCGGTAGTGACCCTGGCGGTAGCCGATCCGCAGCCCTGTCCGCCCGACGAGCTGGTGGGAAACCCGCGGCATGCTCACACGTTCTGAGATCCGGGCCATGTTGCTGGCCGAAGGGGCGGACCAGAAGGACCTGTTCGCCCAGGCGGCACGGCTGCGTGACGAGAGTTTCGGCCGGTCGGTGGTCCTGCGGGGCGTCATCGAGATCACCAATGTCTGCCGGGTGAACTGTGACTACTGCCCGATGCGGCGGGACAACCTGAAGATGCTCGATCGCTTCTTCATGACTGCCGAGGACATCATCGAGCGCGCGCGGCACATCCGCGACGCCGGGATCGACGTCGTGTTGCTGCAGGGCGGCGAGACCCCCAGCGTGCTGCCCACCCTGCGGGAGGCCATTCCGGAACTGCTGCGGATGTGGGACGGCCGGCTGGAGGTGCTGCTCAACATCGGCAACTTCTCCCGGCAGCAGTATCAGGAGCTGCGCGAGCTCGGTGCCACCAGCTACATCATCAAGCACGAGACCAGCGATCCGGTGCTGTTCGAGCGGATGCGGCACGAGAAGCTGCAGGAGCGGCTGGATCACCTGCGGACCCTGCTGGAACTCGGGTACCGGGTGGGAACCGGACTCATCTCCAGCCTGCCGGGGCAGAGCCTGGAGAGCATGGTCGACGACATCGAGCTCGCCGGCGAGCTGGGAGTCCACATGTGCAGCGTGAGCCCCTTCGTGCCGGCTCCGGACACCCCGCTGGCCGGCTCGCCGGCCGGCTCCCTCGACCTTGCGCTCAACGCCATCGCAACCCTGCGGCTGTGCTACCCGCAGATCCTCATCCCGTCGGTCAGCGCCCTGGAGAAGACCGCTGCCGGCGGGCAGTCCCGTGGCCTGGCCGCCGGTGCCAACGTCCTCACCATCAACTTCACCGGCGAGGCCGATATCGATCGGTACCTCATCTACGGCAAGGAGCGATTCGTAGTCAGCACGGCACACGTTCGTACGATGCTCGAGCAGGCGGGTTTCGGCGTGCGCGGATCGGTCTTCCTGACCCGGGCGGCCTGATGAGGACCTGGGGCAGGGATTGGCATCCGGTCGAGCGTCGGCTGGTGCTGTCCTTCTCCATCCTGTCGTTGGGCACCGGGATGTCGATGTCCGTGCTGGCCGTCTACATCGTTGGCCAGTTGCACGCCAGCACGGTGGCCTATGGCGTGACGATGAGCGTGGCGGCGCTCTGCGGCATGATCGCGGGGCCGGTAGCGGGCCGGCTCGCCGACCGCGCGGGCACCCGCCGCACCTATGCCACGCTGGTCTGGACGATGGCCGTGGCGACCGCGCTGCTGGCAGTCGCCACCGAGTGGATGGCGCTCGTGCTGGTCTGCCTGCTGTTCAGCTGCGGACGGGGCAGCGCCGCGGTGCTCGGCGCCCTGGTCGGACGGGAGGTGCCCGCCGACCGGCGGGTGCAGTACCGGGCAGTCGTGAAGACCTTCACCAATCTGATGATGTTCGTGGGCCTCGGCCTGGGCGCGATCGTCCTCTCCTTCGACTCGCGGCCGTTGTTCCAGGCATCCTTCGTCGTGGAGGCGCTGACCCTGGGCACCGCGGGTGCGCTGATGGCCAACTTGCCGAGCCGAGCGGCCGCGGGACCGCAGGATCCGGTGGCGTCCGCTGCCGAGTCGGCGCCGGCAGCGGCCCGGCGAGCGCACCGCGACGTCCGCTTTCTGATGCTGTCGGCGATCAACGCCTTCATCCTGCTGTACTCGGCAATGCTCACGGTGGCCTTGCCGCTGTGGATCGTGGCGCAGGCGCCCACCCTGCTGTGGTTCGTGTCCGTCGTGGTGGCAGTCAACCTGGCTGCCGTCCTGCTCCTGCAGATCCCGGTGTCGAAGAGGGTCAGCGGCGCGTCGTCGGCGGTGCACGCCGGCCGCCGCGGTGCGTTGCTGCTCGGGGCGGGAGTGCTGATGTTTCCGATCGCCGAGGCGATGCACGGTGAGAGACCGAAAGCCGGGGTGCTGATCGCGCTGGGGCTGCTCATCGCGGTCGGCGAGGTGCTGTACTCGGCATCGTCCTGGGAACTGGTCTATGCGCTGGCACCGAAGGAGGCCCTCGGGGAATACCAGGGCATCTACAACATGGGGCTCGACGTCAGCATGCTGGTGGCGCCTTCGTTGTTCGCCTGGCTGGCGGGTGGGCAGCACACCGGCCCATGGTTGGCCGTCTCCGCCGGTTTTGCCGCCTGCGCGCTGCTGCTGGGACCGGTCGTGGGCCGGTCGGTCGGCGACAGCCCCGGGACGTCGGCCGGCCCCGTCAGCGAATCGGTCGAGTCGGCGCTATGACCGCGACGTGCGCGACCCTGACCCGTCCGGAGCTCGCCGAGCGGGTGCTTGCCAGCGGCGCGCGCCTCGGCGAGCTGCCGATAGCCCGGTTACGCCCGCTGGTGGATGAGCAGCTGGTGGCGCTGCGCCAGGCCGGCGCCAGCACTGGCTCTGTGGTGGCCGTCGAGGAAGCCGGCCCGCAGGAGTTCCTCGCCTCGATCCTGGCCGCCTGGACGCTGAATGCGGTGCCGCTGCCCTGCAAGGATGCCTCGGGCACTCCACTGGCCGATCGGGCGGTGACGCTGGTCGGCACGCGCGCCCGGCCACCGGCGGTGTCCGGCGAGATCGGGGGGCTCGAGTCCACCGCCGTGCTGCACCTGACCTCGGGCTCGACCGGCGATCGAAAGGTCGCCCGGCGCGGCTGCGACAGCGTGCTCAACGAAGCCGAGGGCTACCGGCCGGGGCTGGCATTGGGTCCGGAGGATCGGGTCTACGTGCCGGTGCCGCTGGCCCATTCCTACGGCTGGGGGGTCGCTCTCGGCGCGTTACTGGCCGGCTGTCAGCTGGACGTGTCACCGGTCGTGCATGCCAGGCGGGCAGTCAGCCGGCTCGAAGCGGCTACCGTAGCGGCGCTCACGGCACCGATTGCCGGCCTGTTCGCCCGGACTCCCGGCTCGCGCCCACCCAGGGGCTCGGCGGGCGGGCTGCGGGTCGCAATGGTGGGTGCCAGCCGGGTCACCGCACAGCTGGATGACGCTTTCGACGCCCGATTCGGGCTTCGGCTGTCTCGCAACTACGGCTCCTCGGAGACCGGAGCGACCTTCATCGGCGGCCCCGGTCTTGCCGACGGAGCCATCGGCCACCCGATGCCCGGGGTCACCGTCCTCGGCCCGCAACCGGGAGCCGAAGGTGAGCTTCGGCTCGTGCTGCCTCCCGTCGAGGGCTGCCTCGGCTGCCCCGATCCGCCGGCGCAGGTCTGGAACACCGGTGATCTGGTACGCCGCGGCGAGGACGGCGTGGTCACCTTCGTGGCCCGGGTGCACGAGACTCTCAGGCTCAATGACCGGACCGTCGACGTCCCACGGCTCCAGGAAGTGCTGCGCTCGATCTCCGGAGTCGTCGATGTCTTCGTGCTGAGCGCGCCGCGGCCCGATGGCACGGTCGAGGACCTCTACGCCGTGGTCGCCGGTGCGGACGTCGACCGCGCTCAGGCGGAGAAGTGCCGGCCCGACTTCCCGGACGGTGCGCAGTCCGTGCGCCTGGTCTACACCGACCGGCTGCCGGTCTCTGCGCTGGGCAAGCCGGACCGGGGTCACCTGATCGAACTCGTACGGGCGGAATGGAGGAGGCGGTGAGCCGGCATCCTCTCCAACCAGCGGAGTCCCGGGGCATCACGAGGATGGTGGCCGAGGTGGTCGCCGACAAGCTGGAGAGCAGCGGGGGGCCCGCGCTGTCAGCGGACGCGCTGCTGTCCGATGCGCAGCTGCGGGAGCGAGACTTCGCCGGGCTGGGGCTCACCTCGCTCGACTGGATGGATGTGGCGACCAGGCTGGAAGACGCCCTCGGTGTCGAACTCCCGGACGAATTGCTGCTCGACGCGGGCAGCCGCTCGGTCGCGGGCTGGAGCGAGCGGTTGCGGAGGCTGTGTCCGCCGGGGGCGGCGGCCGGCCAGGGCATCGGGGTTGCCGACGGTGCCCCGGGACAGGGAGGCGAGGCATGAGACTGACCGAGCGCGGTGAGCGTTACGTGGTGTACGACGGCTTCCTGCCGCCCGAGGAGTTCGAACAGGCCGTGCAGCTGATGGAACGCGCATCCCTCGCCGACACCGACAGCGTGATCTCCCCGGTGCTGGACGGGCCGGCGCGCCGCTCGCGAGGCATGTCCTTCGCGGCATCCATCGGCGACGGCTCGCTCACCGGCCGGCCACCGCTGTTCACCAGCGTGACCCAGGCGGTTCGCGCCGAGACCGGGCTCTTCGGTGCAGCCGGCACCGACTGGGACAGGCTCACCTTCACCTTCTGGCAGTATCCGGCCGACAGTCGCCTGGGCTGGCACAACGATGCCGGCGGCGGCCGGCGCGGTGAGTTCGTCCTCTACCTGCACCGCGAGTGGGACATCTCCTGGGGCGGCGAGCTCATGCTGATCGACCGCGATCCCGCCAGCCTTCTCGAAACAGGTCGGGTACCGCCGGAGGTCGTGGACCGGGGGCCGGCGGCGGCGCTGGATGCGATCCTGCGCACCTGCGAGATCAGCCCGCTCGCGGTGCTGCCGCGCCCTAACCGGCTGGTCTTGGTCAAGGCGAACACGGTGCACACGGTGCGCCGGGTGGACCGTACGGCCGGTACACATCGGCGCTGCACCTTGACGGGGTTCGCGTTCCGCGACGATCCGAGCGAACGCGCCGAGCAGGGTCGGGACACGGCCAGACGCGTCATCCTGGGCACCGCGGCTGGCTGAAGAAGTCGCCACCGAGCTGGCGGAGAGGTAGGGGTTGCAGGAGTTTCGGCGGGTCGGGCACTGATCGCCGAGGGCGAACAGGTGTGAGAAACAAACCCCGTCCCGGCTGGGTTGAGTCAGTGTGGCTCAAGTTCTCGACTGAGCCCGCTGACACTGAGGACGGAAATGGCTGAGACTTCTCCACTACCCATGCTCCCGCTGGACGACGTGGTGGTGTTGCCCGGGATGGTCGTCCCGGTTGCGATGTCGGACTCCGAGGCGCGCGCCGCGGTCGAGGCCGCCCAGGCGTTCGCCGGCGCCGCGGCCGAGCAGGGCGGCCAGGCGCAGGTGCTGCTGGTGCCCCGGCTGGACGGCAAGTACTCCGGCTTCGGCACCATCGGGGTGATCGAGCAGGTGGGCCGGCTGCGCGGCGGCGAGCATGCCGCGGTGGTGCGCGGCACCCGGCGGGCCAGGATCGGCACCGGCACCACCGGCCCCGGCGCGGCGCTCTGGGTGGAGGCGACCGAGCTGACCGCCCCGGCCGGCGACCCGCGCGAGCAGGCCGAGCTGGCCGAGCTGGCCCGGGAGTACAAGTCGATCGCGACCACCGTCCTGCAGCAGCGCGGCGCCTTCCAGTTCATCGACACCGTGCAGTCCATGACCGACCCGGCGGCACTGGCCGACCTGGCCGGCTACGCCGGTTACCTGACCAACGAGCAGAAGGTATGGCTGCTGGAAACCCCCGACGTGACCGCGCGGCTGCGCAAGCTGGTCGCCTGGAGCCGGGAGCACCTGGCCGAGCTGGACGTCGCGGAGACCATCCGCAAGGACGTTCAGGAGGGCATGGACAAGCAGCAGCGCGAATTCCTGCTGCGCCAGCAGCTGGCCGCGGTCCGCAAGGAACTGGCCGAGCTGAACGGCACGCCTGCGTCCGAGGAGCAGGACTACCGGGCCCGGGTCGAGGCGGCCGACCTGCCGGACAAGGTGCGCACCGCCGCGCTGGCCGAGGTGGACAAGCTGGAGCGGACCTCTGACCAGTCACCCGAGGTGGGCTGGATCCGCACCTGGCTGGACACCGTCCTGGAGCTGCCCTGGAACACCCGGACCGAGGACTCCTACCAGATCAGCGAGGCCCGGGCGGTGCTGGACGCCGACCACGCAGGCCTCGACGACGTCAAGGAGCGGGTCATCGAGTACCTGGCGGTGCGCCGACGGCGGGCCGACCGCGGCCTGGGCGTGGTCGGTGGCCGGCGCAGCGGCGCGGTACTGGCCCTGGTCGGACCGCCCGGGGTCGGCAAGACCTCGCTCGGCGAGTCGGTGGCCCG
>DASZEI010000311.1:0-13164 GCA_035940975.1 Jatrophihabitans sp.
AAGACCGTCGAGGAGTTGTGCCCGCCCAGGCTGAGGATCACCGTGCTCGCCAGCAGCGCGAACAGCACGGCCCCGACGGGCGCGGCCAGCCCGAGCAGCACCGAGCGCAGCGGGTACCGCTGGCGCAGCCGGGTGAGCAGGCCGACCGAGCTGACCGAGGCGGGCGCGGCGCTCACGCGGCACCCGTGGCCGCGCCGGCGCCGGTCATGGCGGCCCCGAGGTCCTCGGCGGTGACGGTCGCCGGATCAGCCGCGCCGACGAACGCGCCGCGCAGGATCACTTGGATCGAGTCGGACATGCCGATCAGCTCCTCCAGGTCTGCCGAGATGAGCAGGACGGCCAACCCGGCCGCCCGAGCGCGCCGGACGTGCTCCCAGATGGCGGCCTGTGCCCCGACGTCCACGCCGCGGGTGGGCTGGGAGGCGATCAGCAGTACCGGATCCCCGGACAGCTCCCGTCCCACGATCAGCTTCTGCTGGTTGCCACCTGACAGCGCCAGGGCCGGCACGTCGATACCGGGCGTCCGGACGTCGAAGTCGGTCACGATCCGCTCGGTGTCGCGGCGGGCACCGGCCCGGTCGATCAGCGGCCCCCTGATGTTGGGTGCCGAGTCGGAGTGCCCGAGCACCCGGTTCTCCCAGAGCGAGGCCTCCAGCAGCAGTCCCTGCCGGTGCCGGTCCTCGGGGATGTAGGCGATGCCGGCCACCCGGCGGTTGCGGGTCGAGGCGGTGGTGATGTCGCGGCCGTTGAGGGTGACGGTCCCGGCGGTGATCGGGCGGATGCCCATCAGCGCCTCGACCAGCTCGCTCTGGCCGTTGCCCTCGA
Organism: Jatrophihabitans sp.; assembly: GCA_035940975.1. Lineage (GTDB taxonomy): Bacteria > Actinomycetota > Actinomycetes > Mycobacteriales > Jatrophihabitantaceae > Jatrophihabitans_A. The sequence continues at coordinate 826 of DASZEI010000311.1, forward strand.
CGCCGGCGATTCCGTAGATCTCACCGGCATGGATATCGAAGGAGATGTCGTCGAGCAGCTTGCGCCCGCCGTCCCCGATCACGGTCAGGCCCCGGACCGACAGCACCGTCTGGTCCGAGACGGTGTCCGAGCGGGTCTCCGGACTCGGCAGTTCGGAGCCGACCATCAACTCGGCCAGCTGCCGGGGGGTGGTCGACTGGGGGTTGGCGGTGCCCACCGTGCGGCCCCGGCGGATCACCGTGATCTCGTCGGCGACCGAGATCACCTCGTCCAGCTTGTGCGAGATGAACAGGATGGTCAGCCCCTCGCTCTTGAGCTCGCGCAGGTTCTGGAACAGCTCCTCCACCTCGTGCGGCACCAGCACCGCGGTGGGCTCGTCCAGGATCAACAGCCGCGCGCCGCGGTAGAGCACCTTGGCGATCTCGACCCGCTGCCGGTCACCGACCCCGAGATGCTCCACCAGCTCGTCCGGGTTCAGGTCCAGGCCGTAGGTCCGGCTCAGCTCGGTGATCCGGCGCCGGGCGGCACCGAAGTTCAGCGCCCCGCGGGCAGTCGGCTCGCTGCCCAGCACGATGTTCTCCAGCACCGTGAAGTTGTCGGCCAGCATGAAGTGCTGGTGCACCATGCCGACGCCGGCGGCGATCGCGTCCGAGGGTGAGGAGAAGGTGACCGGCTTGCCGTCGATCCGGATCTCGCCCTCGTCCGGGCGCTGCATTCCGTAGAGCATCTTCATCAGGGTGGACTTGCCGGCACCGTTCTCCCCGACGATGGCGTGCACGGTGCCGCGCCGCACCGCGATGTTGACGTCGGAGTTGGCGACCACTCCCGGGAACCGCTTGGTGATGCCGAGTACCTCGATGGCCAGCTCGGACGAGGCCTGCGAACCGGCGGTCACCGGCGGGACTGGCTGGGGCATCCTGTACCTCCTGCGCTGGGCTGCCGCTGGCTGCGCTGTGCCGCCGCTGGCGAGGTGATGGACAACTGACGTGGACGGGCCCGAGGTGACGCTAGCGAGTCACCTCGGGCCCGTCGACAGCTACGGGAGTTCAGCGCCGATAAACCGGCACAAACCGCGCGTGGATGGCTACCTACTTGGTGGGAACCGTGATGGTGCCATCGATGATCTTGGCCTTGAAGTCGTCGACCTTGTCCTTGATGTCATCGATCTTGCCGCCCGAGGTGGAGTAGTCCACGCCGCCGGCCTTCAGGTCGAAGATGGTGTTGCCGGCCTTGAAGCTGCCGTCCTTGACCGAGTCGATGAACTTGCCGACGGCCACGTCGACCCGCTTGAGCATCGAGGAGATCACCACGTCCTTGACGTCGTCGGCGGCCGACTGGTACTGGTCGGAGTCGGTGCCGATGGCCAGCGAGTTCTTGGCCTTGGCGGCCTTGAACACGCCGCTGCCCGAGCCGCCGGCGGCGGCGAAGATGACGTCGGCGCCCGCGTCGTAGATGCCGTTGGCCGCGGTCTCACCCTTGGTCGGGTCGTTGAAGCCACCGAAGTCCGGCGGCTGGGTCAGGTACTTGTCCTCCAGCTTGACCGACGGGTCGGCAGCCTTCGCCCCGGCGTCGAAGCCGGCCTGGAACTTCTGGATCAGCGGGACGTTCACGCCACCGATGAAGCCGACGTGGTGCTTGGTGCTCTTGAGCGCGGCGATCGCGCCGACCAGGAACGAGCCCTGCTCTTCGGCGAAGGTCAGGTCGGCCAGGTTGGGTGCCTGGACCGAGTTGTCGTCGATGATGGCGAACTTGACGTTGGGGTACTTGCCCACCACGGCCTTGATGGCGTCGGCGTAGGCGAAGCCCACCGCGATGATGCTGGTGAAGCCGTTGTCGGCCAGCTGGGTCAGCCGGGCTTCCTTGTCGGCCTCGGCCTCGCCCTGGGCCGCCTCGAGCTCCTTGACGTCGGAGTCGGAGAGGTTGTACTTCTGCTTGGCGGCGTCCAGGCCGGCCGCGGCGGAGTCGTTGAAGGACTTGTCGCCCCGGCCGCCGATGTCGTACGCCAGGCCGATCTTCAGGCCGCTGCCACCGGCACCCGAGCTGGACGAACCGGGCGAGCCGGAGCTTCCGGGGGGGTTGGTGTTGCCGTTGTCGTCACTGCCGCACGCGGTCAGCAGCATCGCAGACGCCGCGACACCGGCGATCGCGGCCACCCGATATGAACTGAGTCGGCGCAAGACATTCTCCTCAATAAACGATGTGCGCAGGAGGCACAGCGCCTCCGACCGGCGATACGGTAGCCGGTCGCGATATCCACGCCCGACCCGGCAGGCTGGTTGTCACCACATTGTTGTGCGGTTGGGTGGCTGTCCGGGTAGTACGTCCCGGTAGGTGGGCACTGGGGTGGTCGGCGGGCTCGCTCGCCACGCACCGCACGCGTGCTGGCGGCCGCTGATGGCTCATCGATCAGGGTGGGAGATTCCCGCCCACCGTAGCGGGTGCCTGCGCGAGATAGCGGCGCGCGCCGTGCAGCGTTCGGAGGTGCAGAGCGAGGAGAGCGGCGAACAGGACCGCGGAGGCGCCGAAGAAGATCCGGGCGTCGGCCTGCTCGCGCACCACGGCCAGGATGCCCTCGCCGGCCATTCCCGCGCCCAACACCAGCGTTGTCCGCCGAGCCTGACTGACGGTTCGTTGCGCGAGCGCCCTCTCCACGGCCGCCAGCGTCGGGTCACTGCTGGGCTGTCCGCGACGCACCGCCCTGGAAACCGCGCGCCGATCCTTCCCTTCCAGCCCCGCGATCAGGGGTGCGGCGAACATGCCCTGACTGCGCCAGAGCTTGCGAGCCATCACCGCCAGCCCGGCGAGCATGGCAACAAGCACACAGACAGCTACCACGAGTCCGGTGCGGCTGCCGTCATGGTGGCGTGCGGAATGGTGCGGGCCGCCGATGAGCAGCGAGGCCACCAGGGCACTGCCGATGCCCGTCGCGACTGCTATGGCCATCGTCCACAGCCATCGTTTGCGCGCTCCGCGGGCAATCGCATCAAGATCAGCGCCCGATGATTGGCCGCCTGCGGCTGGCCCCGTGTTCATGACAGCTTTCTACCGGACATTCGGAGGAAGCGTGGCCATAAGGCCGAGGGGCCCGGCGAGCGAATGCGGCAGGCAGGGCGCACCCGGGCCGCAGCGCAGGTCAGGACGCGCGAGGGGCCAGTGGCGCCAGCGGCGACAGCGGGACGATGTCGGCGGCGCCGAGCCGGGCGGCGTCGGCGGTGGCGTCGTCGGGCTGCTCCTGGGACTCGCGCTCGGCGGCGACCCGGGCCAGGTAGTGCTCCACCTCGGTCTCGGTGTGCGCCTCGTCCCAGCCGAGGTGGGCGGCCATCAGCGAGGCGACCACCGGCGCGGCCGACACGCCCCGGTCCCAGGCCTCGATCGAGGCCCGGGTGCGCCGGGCCAGCACGTCGTCCAGATGCCGGGCCCCCTCGTGGGTGACGGCGTAGACCGCCTCGGCCCGCAGGTAGTCATCGCAACCCGGCAGCGGCTCGGCCAGCGACGGGTCGGCGGCGATCAGGTCCAGCACCTCGTGCACCAGGCTGCCGTAACGCCCGAGCAGGTGGTCGATGCGGACCACGTGCAGGCCGGACCGGGCGGCCAGCTGATGGCGCTGGTTGCGCACCCCCTCCCAGCCCTCGGCCCCGACCAGCGGGATCTTGTCGGTGACCGAGTCCGGCACCTTGCCGTCCATCGCCCGGACCGCCTCGTCGACGGCGTCGCGGCCCATCACCCGGTAGGTGGTGTACTTGCCGCCGGCGATCACCACCAGCCCCGGCACCGGATGCCCCACCACGTGCTCGCGGGACAGCTTCGAGGTCAGTTCGGACTCACCGGACAGCAGTGGTCGCAGCCCGGCGTAGACACCCTCCACGTCGGCCCGGGTCAGCGGCGCGGACAGCACCGAGTTGACCTGGTCGAGCAGGTAGTCGATGTCACGGGCGCTGGCCGCGGGGTGGGCCAGATCGAGGTTCCAGTCGGTGTCGGTGGTGCCGATGATCCAGTGCCGGCCCCACGGGATCACCAGCAGCACGCTGGTCTCGGTCCGCAGGATCAGGCCGGTGCTCGACTGCAACCGGTCCCTGGGCACCACCAGGTGCACGCCCTTGGACGCCCGGACGTGGAACTGGCCGCGGGTGTCGGCCAGCTGCTGGGTCTCATCCGTCCAGACCCCGGTGGCGTTGATGACCTGCTTGGCCCGGACGTCGAACTCTTGCCCGGTCTCCAGGTCCACCAGCCGGGCCCCGGTCACCCGGCCGCCCTGATGGCGGAAATCGAGCACCCGGGTGCGGTTGGCCGCCAGCGCGCCGAAGGCCACCGCGGTGCGCACCACCGTCATGGTGTGCCGGGCGTCGTCGACCTGGGCGTCCCAGTACTGCACGGCCCCGGTGAGCGAGTCCGGGGCCAGGCAGGGCGCCTCCCGCAGCGCCCGGCGCTTGCTCAGGTGCCGGTGGTGCGGCAGGCCGCGGGCGCTGCCGCCCGCCGTGCCGAGGGTGTCGTAGAGCAGCACGCCGGCTCCGACGTAGGGACGTTCCCAGAGCCGGTGGGTCAGCGGGTACAGGAACTGCACCGGCCGGATCAGGTGCGGCGCGATGTGCTGGGTGAGCAGGCCGCGCTCGTGCAGCGCCTCGCGCACCAGGCCGAAGTCCAGCATCTCCAGGTAGCGCAGGCCGCCGTGGATCAGCTTGCTGGAGCGGCTGGAGGTGCCACTGGCCCAGTCCCGCGCCTCCACGATCGCGGTCGAGAGCCCCCGCGTCACCGCGTCCAGGGCCGCGCCGGCACCGACCACCCCGCCGCCGACGATCAGCACGTCGAGTTCGGGCGCGGCGCGCATCGCGGCGAGGGCGGCACTGCGGCTGTGTGGCGACATCGCCCTGACGCTCATCTGCTGCCTCTCCCGGCCTCGGAATGCCAGCCTGCCGGACCGGTCGGGCCGCCGGGCTCAGCCGATCTCGACCCAGTCCAGGGTGCGCTCGACAGCCTTGCGCCAGCCGGCGTAGCCGTCGGAGCGCTGCTGGTCGGTCCAGGCCGGCGCCCACCGCTGCGCCTGGTTCCAGTTCGCCCTGAGTTCATCGGTGTCCTTCCAGAATCCGACCGCCAGTCCCGCCGCGTACGCAGCACCCAGAGCGGTGGTTTCAGCGACCACCGGCCGGCTGACCGGCACCCCGAGGATGTCGGCTTGCAGTTGCATGCACAGGCTGTTGGCGGTCACCCCGCCGTCGACCTTGAGCACGTCCAGGGTTACCCCGGAATCCCGCTCCATCGCCTCGATGACATCGCGGCTCTGGTAGCAGATCGCCTCCAGGGTAGCTCGCGCCAGGTGGGCGCCGGTGTGGTAGCGCGAGAGCCCGACGATCGCTCCCCGGGCATCGGATCGCCAGTACGGGGCGAACAGGCCGGAGAACGCCGGAACGAAATAGGCCCCGCCGCTGTCGCTGACCCGGGCCGCCAGCGACTCGACCTCGGCCGCCTCGGCGATGATGCCGAGCTGGTCGCGCAGCCACTGCACGGCCGAGCCGGTCACCGCGATGGAGCCCTCGAGCGCGTAGACCGGCCGGTCGTCGCCGAACTGGTAGCACACCGTGCTCAGCAGCCCCTGCTCGCTCACGACCGGCTCGGTTCCGGTGTTGAGCAGCAGGAAGTTGCCGGTGCCGTAGGTGTTCTTGGCCTCGCCCGGCGCGAAGCAGACCTGGCCGACGGTGGCGGCCTGCTGGTCGCCGAGGTCCCCGGTCAGCACGATCCCGGCCGCCGGGCTGGGCACCGCGACCTCGCCGTAGCCGGCCGGTTCCGAGGACGGCCGGATTCCGGGCAGCATCGCGCGCGGGATGCCGAAGAAGGACAGCAGCTCCTCGTCCCAGTCCAGGGTGCGCAGGTCCATCAGCATGGTCCGGCTGGCATTGGTGACGTCGGTGACGTGCACGCCGCCGGAGCTGCCGCCGGTCAGGTTCCACAGCAGCCAGCTGTCGGTGTTTCCGAAGATCGCCTCGCCGGACTCGGCCGCCGCCCGCACCCCGTCGACGTTATCTAGGATCCACTGCACCTTGCCGGCCGAGAAGTAGGTGGCCGGCGGCAGCCCGGCCCTGGCCCGGATCACCTCGCCGCGACCGTCGCGTTGCAGCGCGGCGGCGATCCGGTCGGTGCGGGTGTCCTGCCAGACGACGGCGTTGTAGTAGGGGCGTCCGGTCCGGCGGTTCCAGACCACCGTGGTCTCGCGCTGGTTGGTGATGCCCAGCGCCGCGATGTCACCGGCACCCAGCCCGGCAGCGGCGATCGCGGCGTGCAGCACGTCCTCGCTGCGCTGCCAGATCTCCACCGGGTCGTGTTCCACCCAGCCGGCCCGGGGCAGGATCTGGGAGTGCTCGAGCTGGTGCTTGGCTCGCTCGTTGCCGCCGTGGTCGAAGATCATGCACCGGGTGCTGGTAGTGCCCTGGTCGATCGCTGCGACGAAGTCGGCCACCTGCTCCTCGTCCCTTCTAGGAGTGCTGGGCGGTGGGAGTGCTGTCGGCCCGGACCGCTCGCCAACCCCGGATCCCGAGCCAGCCGATGGCGGTGCCGAGCGCCAGCGACACCGCGGTCAGCAGCAGGTGCACCGTGAAGAAGCCGGTCGGACCGTCCTGCCAGGACCGCTCGTCCTGCCAGATGTTCTTCAGGAAGGTCGGCCAGATGATCCAGGACCAGATGCCGAAGCCGATCAGGAACCCCGACACCCGCCTGGTCAGCCGCATGCCCGCCATTATTCCTTCCGCGCCGGACGACAGCAGAAGCCGGCGCGGGCGCGGCTCGTCGTTGACCGTGAACACAGCCCGCGCCGGTTAGCCTGAACCGGTGCGAGGACAGCGAGTCCCGGGCCGTCGAGCGGCCGGACTCGCGCTCGTGGCGATCACCTCGCTGGCGGTGCTCACCGGCCCGGCCGGCACCGCGCTGGCCGACTCCCCGGGCAGGCCCAAACCGACCTCGGCCGAGATCTCGCCGGGCGCTCCCGACCCGCATCCGCCGGCCGGGGGCTGGGCGCCGGACGGCACGGTGCCCGGCGGCCCGCACCTGGCCAGCCGCGGGCTGGTGGCGCCGGCCGGCGCGCCGAAGCTGCCCGGCGACATCCTGGCGCACGGCTGGATCCTGGCCGACCTGGACTCCGGCGCCGTGCTGGCCGCCCGCGACCCGCACGGGCGTTACCGGCCGGCCAGCATCCTCAAGGTGCTCACCGCGCTCACCGTCGCGCCCGACCTGCCCGGCCGGCGGGTGGTGACGGTCTCGCCGGCGGCGGCCACGGCCGAGGGTTCGGCGGTCGGGTTGCTGGCCGGGGCCAGGTACTCGGTAGACCAGCTGTTCTCCGCGCTGTTCCTGGTCTCGGCCAACGACGCGGCGACGGCGCTGGCCCAGGCCGACGGCGGGGTGGCGCAGACGGTGGCCCGGATGAACACCCTGGCCGCCCGCCTCGGTGCCTACGACACCGTCGTGCAGACCCCGTCAGGCCTGGACGGCTGGCAGCAACTGACCTCGGCCTATGACATGGCGCTGGTGCTGCAAGCCTTCGTCAACCAGCCCCGGCTGGTGGCCTACGACCGGTTGCCCAGCGCCGTCTATCCTCCGCGGGCCAGCAAGTACGGCCAGGTGGGGCCCTACCAGTTCGACAACCAGTCCCAGAACTTCCTGAGCTCGGTGCCCGGCGCTCTGGTGGTCAAGTCCGGTTACACCGACGCGGCCCGGCACACCTACCTCGCCGCCGCCGAGCGGCACGGCCGCCGGCTCGGGGTGATCCTGCTGCGGGACGAGCGCTGGCCGGTCGATCAGTTCCAGCAGGCCGCCGCCCTGCTGGATTGGGGGTACGCGCTGAGCTCCACCGTCGAGCCGGTGGGCCTGCTGGCCGGCCCGGTCAATGTCGGCCAATCGGTCGTCACCGGCGCTTCGGCCCGTGCCGGCGCTTCGGCCAGCATTCCACCGGCCGCCAGCCAGGTACTGGCCCAGCTGGTTCCGCCACACCGCGGCCTGCGCTGGACGCTGGCCACCCTGGTGCCGGTCAGCGGGCTGATCGCCGGCGCTCTGTGGATCGGGAGCGCCACCGCTGCAGGGCGGCGAGCGATCCGGCGCCGAGCGCAGCGCCTGCGCTGAGCAGGCCGGCCGCCACCGCGGCCGGTGACACGGCTGGCCGGCCGGGCCCTGGCAGGCCTCGCATCGCCGAGGCCGGTTCGCCGGCCGCCGTCGAGCCGGCCGCCGTGGAGCCAGCCGCCTCCAAGCCATCCGAGGTCGAGCCAGCCGCCGGCTGCCCCGCCGGAGTCGCCCCGGCAGCGGTAGCGGCCCACGCCACGCAGAACAGCAGGTAGCGCGACACCAGGTAGATCCAGACCAGCACGCCGACCAGCGGGCCGATCACGGCGCCGGCCGGCGAGCCGGTGATCCTGGCGATGTAGAAGGTCCCGATCAGTTTCAACACCTCGAAGCCGACCGCGGCCAGCAGGGTGGCGCGCAGGGCGAGCCGGCGCGGCACCCGGACGTCGGGCAGCCGGATCATCAGCCAGCCGAAGATCACCATGCTGCCGGCGATGCCCAGCAGGATCGACAGGCACCAGGTCAGCGTTCCGGCACCGGTCACGTCGTCGAGCCCCAGGCCGCGCAGCACCAGGCCGCTGGCCGCCGTGCCGCCCGCGGTGAGGCCCACCGACACGGCGGCGCCCACCCCCAGGCCTGCCAGCACCAGGGCGTCGGCCAGCTTGCCGGTCACGAAGGACCGCTTCCTGGACACGATCCCCCAAACGGTGTCGATCGCGCTGCGCAGGTTGGCGATCCAGCCCAGGCCCGCCAGCGCCACCCCGGCCAGGCCGAGCACGCCCACCCCGGCCCGCTTGTCGATGGCGCCCTGGATCGCCTGCCGGACCGTCTCGCCGAACCCGCCGGGCAGGCTCGAACTGACATTGCTGAACAGCTCGCCCTGCAGGTCCGGCCGGGACGCCAGCAGGAACCCGGTCACCGAGACCCCGAGCAGGACCAGCGGGAACAGCGCCAGGAAGCTGAAATAGGTGATGGCGGCGGCCAGGTCATTGCCATGGTTGTCCTTGTAATGCCGGTAGGCGGCCACCAGGTGGGCGATGCCCGGCCTGGCCTGCTCGAGTGCCTGCCAGCGCCGGGTGGCACCGGAGCGCAGCCGGCCCGGTACCGCCGTGGGCGGCACGGCCTCAGAAACCCGTCAGCCGGTACTCGCGGTGCGGGCGCCAGCTGCCGTCCTCGTCCTGGGCGTACAGCGTGAACCCCTCGACCCGGAACTGCGCGACGAAATCGCGCAGCCCCTCATAAGCCTGGTCCAGGTACTCATCGGCGACGTCGTGTCCCACCGTCACATGCGGGTAGTAGGGAAAGCCCACCTCACGCACGATCGGATCGCGGCGCACCGCCTGTTCGAGCAGCTCGCACTGGGCCATGCCGGCCGAGATCTGGACGAACACCACCTGCGACAGCGGCCGGAACGAGCCGGTGCCGGCCAGCTTCATGGTGAACGGCAACACCGTGGTGGCGGCCTCGGCCAGGTGCTTCTCGACCAACTCGAGCTGGTCGGCCTCGATCTCGGTGGGCGGCAGCAGGGTCACATGCGGGGGCACCTTGCCGGCCTCGGGATCGCCGATGCGGTGGCGCCAGCCAGCCAGCACAGCAGCGTGCGGCTCGGGTATCGCCAGCGCGACCCCCACCGTGATCCGGTTACCCATCTGTGATCAGCCTACGACAGCCGGCAGGAAGCCGACCTTGGCATAGGCATCGGCCACCGTGACCGAGGCCAGTGCCCGGGCCCGCTCGGCACCCCTGGCCAGGATCCGGTCGAGCTCGGCGGGGTCGTCCAGCAGCTCACGGCTGCGGGCCGCGAACGGCTGGGCGAAGGCGATCACCGACTCGGCCACGGCGTTCTTGACGGCGCCGTAGCCCTGGCCGCTGAACTCCTTGACCACCGCATCGACGCCGGCGTCGGTGAACGCGGCGTGGATCGCCAGCAGGTTGGACAGCCCCGGCTTGCGCTCCGGGTCGTAGCGGATCTCGCCGTCGGTGTCGGTGACCGCCCGCCGCAGCTTCTTGGTGATCACCGCCGGTTCGTCGGAGAGGTAGATGGTGCCCGCCTCGGGCCGCGACTTCGACATCTTCGCGCTCGGGTCCTGCAGGTCCAGGATCTTGGCCGCCGCCTTCGGGATGTAGGCCTCGGGTACCACGAAGGTCTGGCCGTAGCGGGCGTTGAACCGCTGCGCGAGGGTGCGGGTCAGCTCGAGGTGCTGGCGCTGGTCCTCGCCGATCGGCACCTGGTCGGCCTGGTAGAGCAGGATGTCGGCAGCCTGCAGGATCGGGTAGGTGAACAGCCCGACACCCTGGCGCTCGGCGCCGGTCCTGGCGGACTTGTCCTTGAACTGGGTCATCCGGCTGGCCTCGCCGAAGCCGGTCAGGCACTCCAGCACCCAGGACAGCTGCGGGTGTTCGGGGACGTGGGACTGGACGAACAGCGCGCACCGGTCCGGGTCCAGGCCGGCGGCCAGCAGCTGGGCGGCCACGATCCGGGTCCGCTGCCGCAACGCCTCGGGCTCGGGCGGGTCCAGGGTGATCGCGTGCAGGTCCACCACGCAGTAGTAGGCCTCGAAGCCGTCCTGCATCTGGACCCAGTTCTGCACGGCGCCGAGGTAGTTGCCCAGCTGCATGGACTCGCCGGTCGGCTGGATGCCGGACAGCACCCGCGGTTGGTTGCTCACGAAACCAGATCATTCCACCCGGACGGGCAGGACGAGTGCTCGGCCGGGTGGAAGGTCACGGTGCGCAGCTGCTGGGAGTGGGCGAGGCGCTGGTGCTGTCGGAGGCGGAGCTGGCCGGAACCGACTGGCCGGTGGCCGACTGGGCGGTGGCACTGGTCGAGCCGCTGGCGCTGGTCGAGCCGCTGGTCGAACCGCTGGCGCTGGGGGTCGCGGTGGCCGAACCGCTGAACCCGGATCTGGTGGTGGCGGTCGTCGACCCGGCCTGCGACTGGTCGGTCGCCGGATCCACCGGGGCAGCGCTGGTGCCGGAGTCGGTTGGCGACGGGCTTGCCGACGGGCAGCTGACGCTGTCCGACGGGCTGGCCGAAGCCGAAGCCGAGGACGAAGCCGAAGAGCTCTCGCTGGCCGAAGCCGACTCACCGGGCTGCGAGGACGAGGGTGCCGGGGTCGGGCTGGTGCTCGGCAGCGCGCTCGGCTTCTTCGCCGGCTTCGGCGGCCGGCTGGATTTCGGCGGCCGCACCTTGGTGACGTCGCTGATCACCGGCAACGGGCTGTCCGGGACCGCCGAGGCACCGTCGCGGTACGCCTCGCCCCAGGCCAGCACGGTCGCCAGGTAGGGCGCGGAGTGGTTGTAGCTCAGAATCGCGGCCTGCAGGCCGGGCGGGGTCGACAGGTCGCGGCCGCCGGCGCACAGGTAGCGGCCGGCGGACAGGGTCGCGTCGTAGATGTTGCTGGGGTCGATCTTGCCGTCGGCGTTGCCGTCGACCCCCCAGCGCAGCCAGGTCGAGGGGATGAACTGCATCGGCCCGACTGCCCGGTCATAGACGGTGTCGCCGTCGTAGCTGCCGTGGTCAGTGTCGGTGATGATGGCATCGCCCGGGATCCCGCCGTTGAGCCGCGGCCCCAGGATCCGGCCGCGGGTGGTGCCGTCAGCGGTCAGCCGGCCGGACTCGGCGTGCCCGGACTCGGTGTGCCCGATGCCGGCCAGCAGCCACCACGGCAGCTTGCAGGACGGCTGCTCGACGCCGAGCTGGTCGGCGGCCAGATGGTAGGCACGCAGCACCATCAGCGGAATGCCGAGCGCTCCGACCTCGCCGGCCGGGCCGATGGCCACCTCGACCGAGGGCAGGTCGGTGGTGTCGTGGCCGGCCGGCGCCTTCGCGATCCGGGACGGCCGGATCGGCAGCGGGCCGCTCCAGCGGGCCGGTGCCACCGCGACGGGTCCGCTGGTGGGGCCAGCCGGGGCAGGGGTGCCGATGCTCGCCGCCGCCGCGGTCACCGCCGCGCTGCCGCCGGCCCGATCCAGCGTCGGTCCGCAGACCAGGGCTAGCGCGGCGAGCGCGGCAGCGCTGGTCACGGTTCGGGTCAAGGACAGCTTCAGACGCGCCCGGCGGGGGGCGTATCGCGGTTGTGACACAGAAAAGATCCTCATCAACGGCACTGGCGTCGCTGTTTTTTCAGACTATGCACTTCTATCATCGGCCGGGCATTGCCACTTCACCAGGAATACGGCGAGGAGATTTCGGCACCATTGCGAATTCTCGGCGGGCGGTCCTCGGCCGCCGGCTCTCAGCCGGTCGCCGCGCCGGCGGCTTCGGGCTCGGGCAACGGCTCGACCCGCAGCCGGGACGCC
>DASZEI010000312.1:0-10829 GCA_035940975.1 Jatrophihabitans sp.
ATCCGGGTCGGCGACCCGGCGAGTCCCATCGGCTTCGACGCAGGAGTTGCAGATGCCCATCGCGACGACCAACCCCGCCACCGGCGAGGTGCTTACCACGTTCGAGGCGTTGACCGACGCCGAGATCGACACCCGGCTCGACGCGGCCGTCCAGGGCTTCCAGGCCCTGCGCCGGACCAGCTTCGCCGACCGGGCCGGCTGGATGCGCGCCGCCGCCGACATCCTGGACGCCGAGCAGGACCAGATCGCGGCCATGATGACCACCGAGATGGGCAAGACGCTGGCCTCGGCCAAGGCCGAGGTGGCCAAGTGCGCCAAAGCCTGCCGGTTCTACGCCGAGCACGCCGAGGCGTTCCTGAGCAGCGAGCCGGTCGAGGCCGGCAAGGTGAACGCCACCGAGGCCTACGTCCGCTACCAGCCGCTCGGCCCGGTGCTGGCGATCATGCCGTGGAACTTTCCGCTCTGGCAGGCGATGCGCTTCGCCGCCCCGGCGCTGATGGCCGGCAACGTCGGGCTGCTCAAGCACGCCTCGAACGTGCCGCAGACCGCGCTGTTCATGCAGGACCTGTTCAGCCGGGCCGGCTTTCCGGACGGCTCCTTCCAGACGTTGCTGATCGGCTCCGGCCAGGTCGAGGCGATCCTCGGCGATGACCGGGTGGCCGCGGCGACCCTGACCGGCAGCGAGGCGGCCGGCCGCTCGGTGGCCCAGGCCGCCGGGCGCAACCTGAAGAAGACGGTCCTCGAACTCGGCGGCAGCGACCCGTTCGTGGTGATGCCCTCGGCCGACATCGCCAAGGCCGCCAAGGTGGCCACCACCGCGCGCTGCCAGAACAACGGCCAGTCCTGCATCGCGGCCAAGCGCTTCATCGTGCACGCCGACGTCTATGACGCCTTCGCCGCCGCGTTCGTGGAGAACATGAGCGCCCTCGCGGTCGGCGACCCGATGGACGACAAGACCGACATCGGCCCGCTGGCCACCGAGCAGGGCCGCGACGACGTGACCGGCCAAGTGCGCGACGCCGTCGAGAAGGGCGCCAAGGTGCTCTGCGGTGGCGAGCCGATCGAGCAGGCCGGCTGGTGGTACCCGCCGACCGTGGTCGCCGAACTCAGCCCCGAGATGGAGATGTATGCCGAGGAGGTGTTCGGGCCGGTGGCCGGGCTGTACCGGGTGCAGTCCTACGAGGAGGCGGTCCAGATCGCCAACAGCACCCACTTCGGCCTGGGCTCCAACGCCTGGACGACCGATCCGGACGAGCAGCAGGCCTTCGCCCGCGACCTGGAGGCCGGGGCGGTGTTCATCAACGGCATGACGACCTCGTTCAACGAGTTGCCCTTCGGCGGCATCAAGTACTCCGGCTACGGCCGGGAGCTGTCGGTGCAGGGAATCAGGGAGTTCTGCAACGTCAAGGCGGTCTGGGTGGGTGACACCGAGCCCGGACGGGCCGGCTCGCACAGCGAGTAGGGCGCCCCTCAGTCGAGCGCGGTCGCGCTCCAGCCGCGGTAAGCGTCGATCTCGATCCGCAGCACCGGGCCGGCCGGGCGCTGCTCGCGGTACTGCGGGTACTTCGCCGCCAGCGCGTCGATGGCCCGGTCCGCCTCGGCCGGGTCCTGCAGCTGCCCGCCGTGGCCGTCCAGGCGTACCCACCACAGCTGCGACCAGTCCTCGTCGTAGCGGTCGATCAGCAGGCAGGCCCGTCCGGTGGCGCGCAGGTTGGCCGTGCGGCGCAGGTCGGTACCGCGCTTGGGCTTGTGGTCCACCGCGATGTGCACCCGGTCGCCCTCCTCGCTGTCGAGGACGAAGCACACCGGCACCAAGTGCGGCCGGCCGGTGGCGTCGACGGTGGCCAGCCGGGCGACCCGGGCGGCCCGGACCAGCGTGCGCATCGCCTCCGGCGTCAGGCTCGGCATCGCGGGCTCCTCACGGTGGGGTGGTGGCGTGTCGGTCGGGACGGTTGTGGCGTGTCAGTCTCGGAAGGAAAGGTGTCAGCGCAGGTCGGGATAGCAGTCGATCTCGGTGGCCTTGGCGCTCAACCAGACCGGGGAGCCGGCAGCCAGGTCCAGTTCGGCCACCGCGTCCGGCGTGACGTCGACCAGGGCCGGCGGGTTGCCGCTGACCTGGACGCGGACCCGGTCGGTGAGCAGCTCGACGCCGGCCACGGTCCCCGGCCAGACGTTACGCGGGCTGGCGTGCCGTGGCTGCTCGGTGTGCAGCGAGATCGCGCTGGGCCGCAGCGCCAGCAGCACCCGGCCACCCGGCAGCTGCTCGCCGGCGGCGTGCAGCGTCCCGCCACCGTCCACAGCCACCGCGCCGTCCGCGCCCAGGGCCCCCGGATACAGGTTCAGCCCCATCAGCCTGGCAACGTACTGGCTGGCCGGCCGACGGGCCACCTCGGCCGGAGTGCCCTGCTGCACCACCCGGCCGTCCTCGATGACCAGCAACCGATCGGTGAGCACCATCGCCTCCAGCGGATCGTGGGTGACCACCAGGCTCGGGCCGCCGAACGCGCTCAGGTGCAGGCGCAGCTCGGCCCGCACCTCGAGCCGGGTGCGGGCATCGAGGGCGGCCAGCGGCTCGTCGAGCAGCAGCAGCCCGGGGTCGGCGGCCAGCGCCCGGGCCAGCGCGACCCGCTGGGCCTGGCCGCCGGACAGCTGGGCAGGTTTGCGTTCGGCGAACTCGACCAGGTCCAGCCGGTGCAGCCAGCCGTCGGCCTGCCGCCGGGCCGCGGGGCGACCAGCGCCACGGGCCCGGGCCGCGAAGGCGACGTTGTCGCGGACCGACAGGTGCGGGAACAGCCGGTAGTTCTGGAACACCAGCCCGACCGGCCGGCGCTCGGCAGGCACGAACAGCTGCCGCCCCGGATCGTCCAGGGCGGTGCCGGCGAGCTCGATCCGCCCCCGCGACAGCGCGGCCAGGCCGGCCAGGGTCCGCAGCAGGGTGGTCTTGCCGGCCCCGTTCGGACCCAGCACGCCGAGCACCTCCCCGGCCGCCACCGAGAAGTCCAGCGCCAGCCGGAACCCGCCGCGCTCGACCTCGCCGGCCACCGCCAGGCCGGTCACAGCCCGTCCCCCGGACCCGCCCGGGTCACGGGCCGTCCCACCCGAACGCGGCCGGTCACGTCCGGCTCGCCGACACATCCGGACGCAGCCAACGATCGCGCAGCAATGCCAGCACCGCCGCGGCGGCCAGCAGCAGCACCAGGCTGAGCGCGATCGCCGTCTCCGGATCGGTCTGCAGGGCGTTGTAGACCGCCAGCGGCATGGTCTGGGTCCGCCCGGGGGAATTGCCGGCGAAGGTGATGGTGGCCCCGAACTCCCCCAGCGCGCGGGCCCAGCACAGCACCGCACCGGCCAGCAGCGACGGCGTGACCAGCGGCAGGGTGACCCGGGCGAAGACCGTCAGCCGTCGGGCGCCCAGGGTGGCGGCGGCCTCTTCGAGTTCCCGGTCGGCCGAGCGCAGCGCGCCCTCGACGGTCACCACCAGGAACGGCATCGCCACGAAGGTCTCGGCCACCACGACGCCGGCGGTGCTGAACGGCAGGGTGAGGCCGAACCAGGCGTGCAGGTGGCGTCCGAGGATGCCGTTGCGCCCCAAGGCCAGCAGCAGTGCCAGGCCGCCCACCACCGGCGGTAGCACCAACGGCACCGTCACCAGCGCCCGCAGCACCGCCAGCCCCGGAAACCGGGCCCGGGCGAGCACCCAGGCCAGCGGCACGCCCAGCACGGTCGAGACAACGGTTGCCGCGGTGGCGCATTCCAGCGACAGCCGCAGCGCGGTCAGCGCCACCGGGTCGGACAGCAGGCCGGCCAGTCCCCGCCACGGCGCCCGCACCAGCAAGGCCAGCAGCGGAACCAGCAGGAAGCAGAATCCGATCGCCGCGGGCGCCGCGAGCAGCGCCGGCACTCCGCGCCCGTCGACCAGCCGGTCCGGCGCGACCCGGTGGCCGGGCCCGGCGGCGGTGCGCTGCGTCCGGCTCATGGCTTGGCGAAGCCGGCTGCCGCCAGCACGTCCTGGCCGGCGCCGGAGAGCACATAGTCGGTGAAGGCCTGGGCCGCGGCCGGATTGCGGGCCGCCCGCAGCACGGCGATCGGGTATTCGGTCGAGGCGTTCAGCTCGTCCGGGATGGCGATGCCCCTGACCTTGGCGCCGGCGGCCCGGACGTCGGTCAGGTACACCACCCCGGCGTCCACCTCACCGGTCTCGACCTTGATCAGCACCGACTTGACGTCCTGCTCCAGGGTGACCGGCCGGACTGTGATCCCGGCTTTGTCGAACACCTTCTCAGCGGCCGCTCCGCACGGCACCTGGCTCTGGCACAGCGCCACCAGCACCCCTTGCCTGGCCAGGTCCGCGACGCCGGTCACCCCGGCCGGGTTGGCCGGCGGCACCGCGATCTGCAGAACGTTGTGGGCGAAGGCCCTCGACCCGGTGGCCGCCTCGGCAGCGATGAGCTGGCTCATGTTCCCGGCCGAGGCGGAGGCGAACACGTCGGCCGGGGCGCCCTGGGTGATCTGCAGGGCGAGCGCGGAACTGGCGCCGAAGTTCAGCTTGACGCGGGCCCCGGGGTGAGCGGCCTCGAACCCGTCGGCCAGGGTCTTGAAGGACTCGGTCAGCGACGCCGCGGCGAACACCGTCACCGTGCCGGTGATCGACGAACCCGCTGTCGGGCCGGCGGCGCCCGACCTCGGCTCGGCGGTCGAGCCGCATCCCGCGACCAGGGCGAGCGCGGCCAGGGCGGCGGCAATCCTGCCGGCCCGACTCATGCCCGCTCCAAGGTCCTCAACTGCCCACGGGTACTTCGACGACGACGTTGGTGGCCTTGACCGAGGCGACGGCCAGGGTGCCCGGCTGCAGGCCCAGCTCGTCGGCAGCCTCCCGGCTCATCAGCGAGACGATCCGGAACGGCCCGGCCTGCATCTCGACCTGCGCCATCACGGTGTCGCGGACCACCCGGGTGACCAGGCCGACCAGCCGGTTGCGCGCCGACTCACTGGCCATCGGCCGGACCGCCGGCCGCTCGGTCGCCGCCGCCAACTCGGTGGCGAAGGCAGCCAGCGCGGCGCCCTCGATCGCCAGCCGGCCGCCTTCGGTGACGGTCGGCAGCCGGCCGGCCTCGGCCCAGCGCCGTACCGTGTCGTCGCTGACACCGAGCAACTCGGCGGCTTCCCGCACCCGGAACGTGGCCATGTCCAGCACTCTAACCGCAGTTGCGGTTATATGTAGCCCCCGCTTCCGTAGATGCGACTCAACCGTTGAGATGCCGCGGCACCTGAGGCGCCGCTTAGGGATGCAGTCCGCAACCCCTAGCTGCTGGCCGCCGCCGACTAGGCGTCGCGGCGGCGCCAGAAGGTCAGATGGATGACTCCGCTCGGTGAGGTCACCGCTTCGATGTGGAAGCGTTCCTCGAGTCCTTCCAGCCCGTCCCAGAGTCGTTCGCCCCGACCGAGAAGGATCGGTACAACGACGATGTGCATCTCGTCGACCAGGTCTGCCTGAAGGAACTGGCGGATCGTGGTGGCGCCACCGCCGATGCGCACGTCGAGGTCGCCCGCTAAGTCGCGGGCTTGCTCGAGCGCGGCGGCGGGCTCCGCGTCGACGAAATAGAAGGTGGTGCCGCCCTCCATCTCCAACGGCGGGCGCGGGTGATGAGTGAGGACGACCACCGGGGTGTGGAAGGGCGGGTTGTCGCCCCACCAGCCTCGCCACTCCTCGTCGGGCCACGGGCCCTGCTGGGGCGCGAACTTGTTGCGGCCCATGATCTCCACTCCGATGCCGGTGGCCCACCGGCTCGCGAAAGCCTCGTCGACACCCACGGAGCCCTCTCCCTCACCAGTAATACCCATCCGCTTGAAAGTGCGCGTCGGCAACGCCCACGTGACCAGGCGGTGTCCGGCATGGCCGAAGGGCGCCTCGAGCCGCTGCTCCTCACCCACACCGAATCCATCGAGCGAGATAGAGAAGTTGTGTACGCGGACGAGTGACATGCGGCCTCCTGGTTGTGGGTCGGCATCCGAGATTCGGTCGGTGCATTGTTAGACACGCCCTAGCTGAGCAGGTGAACCGGCACCTCGTCGCCGGCCTGCACCCGGCGGCCGTCCTCCACCACCGCGAGCCCCCCGGCGGCGGCCGAGGCCGAGAGCTGGTGGGAGTCCTGGCCGGCCACCGGCCGGACGTGCAGCCGGCCGTCCGGGCCGAACTGGCAGAGGACCCGCAGGTAGGCGGTGCGACCGTCGCCGTGCGGGCGGTGCAGCGGCGCGTCGGCCAGGCCCAGCACGGTCCCGGGGTACGGGTCGGGATGCCCCATCATGTGGCGCAGCGCCGGCCGGGCCAGCAACTCGAAGCTGACCAGGGCCGACACCGGGTTGCCGGGCAGGCCCAGCACCGGCACCGGACCGGCCGGCCCGGCCAGCACCCCGAAGGCGAACGGCTTGGCCGGCCGGATCGCCACCTGCAGCCAGCTCAGGCCGCCGAACCGGTCGAGCACCGCCCGGACCGGGTCGGAGTCCCCCATCGACACCCCACCGGAGGTCAGCACCGCGTCGCAGCTGTCCAGAGCGGCGCTGAGCCGGTCCTGCAAGACGGCCACGTCGTCGCCGGCCACCCCCAGGTCCACCGGCTCGCAGTTGGCCCGCGCCAGCAGCGCCAGCAGCATCGCCCGGTTGGACTCGTAGATCTGGCCGGGACGCAGCTCGCCACCGCCGGTCACCAGCTCGTCGCCGGTCACCAGGACGCCCACCCGCAACCGCCGGTAGCCGCTGACCTGCCAGGCGCCGACGCTGGCCAGCACCCCCAGGTGCGCCGGCCGCAGCACCGTCCCGGCAGCCAGCACCAGCTCACCGGCCGGCACGTCGCTACCCGCCCGGCGGATGCCGGCGCCCGGCGCCACCTCGCTCAGCACCTCCACCCGGTCCCCGGCCGCGCCGAGCTGCTCGGTCCGGGTGGCCGAGGTCTTCTCCACCATCACCACCGCATCGGCGCCCCCGGGCACCGGAGCGCCGGTCATCACCTTCCATGCCTGCCCCGGCCCCACCGGGCGGTCGGCCACCGAACCGGCCAGCACCGAACCGAGCACGTCCAGGCGCACCGGACTGCTGGCGGTCGCGCCGGCGACGTCGGCCGCCCGGACCGCGTAGCCGTCGACGCTGCTGTTGTCGAACGGCGGCACGTTGCCGGGCGCGACCACATCGGCGGCCAGCACGCAGCCGTCGGCCTCGGCCGAGTTCAGTGGCACCGGTTCGAGCCGGTGGCAGGCGGCCAGCAGCAGCCGGCGGGCCTCGGCCAAGTCGATCACCGGCCCACCTTACGACGCCGGTTCAGCCGGCCGGCATCTCGAGCCGGCCGCAGGTCTCCCCGCCTGCGGCCGGTTTCGAGGTGCTGACGCCGGTAGGCGGTGCTCCTGCCGTCAGGAGCCTTTCGAGCAGGCCGGGCGACTGCCGGGTGGCTGCCGTCAGGCATGCTGGGCCCATGTCGTCCCCGCACCCGCCGCCGGTAGCGCCGGGCGCCACCGGTCCGGACGAGCCGGACGAGCCCGACCAGCCGCCGGCGGAGTTGCTCGCCGCGGCTGAGCCGCCGTCCGGCGCGCTGATCCGGCGCGGCCCGTTGCGGGGCCTGCCGGTCGAGGTCGCGGTGCTGTCGGCGGTGGCGTTCTTCGTGGCCGCCGGGTTCGGCATCGTCGCGCCGGCGATCCCGGTCTTCGCCCGCAGCTTCGGGGTCTCGCGGACCGCTGCCGGTGCGGTGATCAGTGCCTTCGCGCTGATGCGGCTGATCTCGGCACTGGGCTGCGGCCGGCTGGTGAACCGGTTCGGCGAGCGGCTGATCCTGGGCACCGGCATCACCATCGTGGCGGTGAGCAGCGCGCTGGCGGGCCTGGCGGCCAACTACGGCCAGCTGCTGACGCTGCGCGGCGTCGGCGGCGTCGGTTCGGCGATGTTCTCGGTGTCGGCGAGTTCGCTGCTGCTCGGCGTCACCTCATCCGGGCAGCGCGGTCGGTCGATGGGCGCCTTCAGCGGCGGCTTCCTGCTCGGCGGCATCGCCGGGCCCGGCCTGGGCGGGCTGGTGACCGGCTGGTCGCTGCGAGCCCCGTTCTTCCTGTACGCCGGCACGCTGGCCGCTGCCGGCGGAGTGGGCCTGGCGCTGCTGCCACGCCGGCCGAACCGGCACGGAGCGGGCCTGGCGCAGGCCGCCCAGTCACTGCTGACCGTCCGGCAGGCGATCCGGCTGCCGGCCTTCCGGGCCGCCGCCCTCGTCAACCTGGCCGACAACTGGGCCGCGGTGGGGGTGCGGTCGGCCATGGTGCCGCTGCTGGTGGTCGAGGTGCTGCACCGGTCCCCGATCTGGACCGGCATCGGCCTGACCGTCTTCACCCTCGGCAACATCGTCACCCTGACGCTCGGCAGCCGGATCGCCGACCGCCGGGGCCGCCGGCCGCTGCTGCTGGCCGGCTGTCTGGGCAGCGCCGCCGGCACCACGCTGCTGGTGCTGCCGCACTCGCTGCCGCTGTTCCTGGTTTCGATGGCCGTCTTCGGCCTGGGCAGCGGCCTGCTCGACGTGGCGCCGGGCGCGATGCTCGGCGACGTGGCGGGTGGCCGGGGCGGCACCGTGGTCGCTGCCTACCAGATGGCCGGGGATGTGGGCAGCCTGACCGGCCCGGTGCTGGCCGGTGCGCTGGCCGACACCGCCGGCTTCTCCACGGCCTTCGCCCTCACTACCGCGGTGCTGCTGGCCGCCGCCGTGGTGGCCTTCCGGGCGCCGGAGACGCTGCGCCGAGCGTGATCCGGCGATCAACAGTGCACCCACACGAGCTTCGACCCGTCAATCTACGCGTCACCAATCAAGGTGGAGGCCGAAACACGTTTCTCGGAGCCGCTCGGACTGGATCATCCCATTGCAACGCGATGGTGGATTGCTGTTCGGGCGGGCGGGCGGCGTCGGCTCGGTCGCCTACATGGCGGCATTAGGAAAGACCGTCACCTACGACCAACTGATGCACGACACCGTACTGTCCGACGATGCGGAACTGCGAGACGCGCTGAACCGTCTGACCGACCTTGATCGAATTCAGTGGATCGAGCAGCGGTATGCGGAGACCTGGGGGCTCGTACTGAAGTTACGACCGCCGATCTTCGCGGTCGCACGTCGACTCGCTCTCGATCACCGGCTCACAGGCGAAGAGGTCGACGCCATCGTCGCTGCGATTTGCGACGAGGATGCGAACAGCATCAGCGGCATGGTTGTCAGCGCTGACGAGGTCGAGGCTGGGCGCATCCTCGCGCGCCAGGTGCGACTTGAGGTCTGGCCGGACAACACGGTGTACCTGCAGAAGCTCGAGGCCCCTACCAGCGACATCGTCGCGTCGATGGTGCCGAACGCCGAGCAACTGTCGTAGCGGTCGTTGCGCCGCTGAGGCGCAGCCTCGCGCGTTGATTTACCGAACTGTCAGACCCTCCAGCTAACGTCGGATCGGACGTACCCGGCGTATGAACGGAGGGCAAGGTGGCGAACTTCAAGACGGTCACGCGGCAGACCATCATCGGCGAGGAAGGCATCAACCTGATCGAGCGCCGCGTCCTCGAGATGGGCCACCTCTTCCATCCACGCCGCATCGACCACGGCATTGACGGCCACATCGACCTCGTCGAGCCAGGGACCGGACGCCACCTGAACCAGACGATCTTGGTGCAAAGCAAGGCGCACGATCGATCGTTCCAGCAGGAGACGGGAACAAGCTTCGTGTTCACCTGCGACCAGCGGGACCTTGAGCACTGGCTGGCCGGCAATGCCCCAGTCATCGTCGTCGTGTCTCGCCCGAAGAAGGACGAAGCCTGGTGGATCGAGATCAAGACCGAGTTCGCCGACCCGAGGACCAGATCGTCGCGCCGACTCGCTATCGATAAGGCATCGCACGCCTTCAGCAAGGACGCCGGACCAGCATTGCTGCGCCTCGGCATGCCGGTGGCCTCCGGGCTCTATCTCCAGCCACCGCCGCGGACTGAAGTTCTCGACACCAACTTGCTCAAGGTGGTCAGCCTGCCCGAGCACCTGTACCTCGCACCAAGCGTGACAAGTGACTACGTCGACGCAGGCAAGCTCCTGGCGTCGGGCGAGGGATCGAGACCTCCATTCATCCTGCGCGACGGTCTGATCCTGTCGTTCGAAGACATGCGCCCGACCCGACTCCACTCGCTTTGCAATGGTGACGTCGAGGCGCACGACGTCACGGAGTGGGCCGACTCCGACGAGGACGACACTCGATTCGCGCTACACGACCTCATGATCCGCACGATTCAGAATGCCTACCCCGAACTGCGCTGGCACAAGGCGAAGAAGCACGTGCACTTCCGCGCCACGCGCGACCTCGCGCCCCGAAAGGTCGGCAAGCGGAAGGGCGCTGCGGGGCGGACGGTGTTCGGTCCTCACCTGTCACCAGACGGCTCGATCGGCTACTACCACCATGCCGCCGTCAAGATGCGCATGCGACGGATTGGCCGGACCTGGTTCTGCGAGTTGTCGCCTGACTACTGCTTCACGTCCAATGGCCAGGACGCCCACCGGTTCGAGGACAAGCTGCTGGCCGGGATCAAGCGTCTCGACAGGCACGCTGCTGTTGCCGGGTGGGTCCGGACGTGGGCCGAGTTCCTCCGCACCCCAGACGACCTGTTCAGCACGCCAAAGGTAATTCGATTCGGCGACCTCGAAACCGTTACTGTCGACGTTGGTATCGACGACAAGTACTGGGGGCCCGCCCCCGGTGCTGCCGAATCCAGGTCCGAAGACCGGGAGCCTGACGATGCTGCGCCCGAGCCAGATAACGAGCCGGATGCTGAGGAAGTTG